>CAXBHA010000510.1:0-2793 GCA_963974955.1 uncultured Yeosuana sp.
CTTCACCAAAGGAGATGGCAGCCCGTTGGATCACAGAATTTAGACAGGGTATCGATGGTTCCGGCATTCGACCGGGATTCATAAAAATATCGGTAGACAATGACACGATCCTTTCTGAAATGCACATGAATTTGGTCAAGGCCGCAGCACGCACGCATTTGGTAACAGGTATGACCATCGTGTCCCATACAGGAACAGATGGCCCGGCCTTGGCACAACTTAAGATGCTTAAGGAAATGGGGGTATCCCCTAAGGCATTCGTTTGGACGCATGCCCAGAACGGGACCATGGCCGGCTACCTTGAGGCGGCTAGCCAGGGAGCATGGATTTCTTTGGACAATATAAACGACCTGCCTACGAACAAACCTGATAGTCCTGGAACTATTGCGTGGTTTGTAAAAACGCTTTTGGAACTTAAGGACCATGGAATATTAAACCATATCCTTATATCACATGATGCGGGATGGTATAATGTCGGGGAAAAGAACGGCGGGGATTACAGGGGATACACCGATCTATTTACAAAGCTCATCCCAAAACTCGAAGAAAATGGCTTTACCCAAAATGATATTGACATGATGCTTAGGCAAAATCCGAAAAGGGCATATTCGATTCAGATTAGAAATGAATGATTTTTACAATCTAACGTTTTTGAGACGACAAGGGTGAGAGCCTCATTAATCTTGAAGGAAAATTTTAAACAGCATTGGGAGATCGAAGTTGAAAATAACGATGGATTCGATAATAAATTATTGATGAATGGTATTAGGGTTTAATGATATATTGCATTTTATCGCTATTTTTCAATTGCTAATACTGACCTTCGTTTTAGTAAAAAAAGGAGGAAAAAGAATATCTAACCTGCAACTGGCATTCTTTTTTATTGCACAGATTTTAGTCTCCTTACAGGCAATTTACTGGGAGCATTATGAATATTTTTTATATCACTATCCCCATTTGGCCCACGTAGCCATTCCATTTATTTTTCTATGGGGACCGACAATGTATTTATATGTTAAATCGGAAACAACTTCGAACTTCAAGTTCAAATGGATACATTTTGACCATTTTGTAATATTTCTAACTGCTATTGTTTATTTAATGATTTCTTTTTATACCCGGTCTGGTACGGCAAAAATATTGCTGTTAGGGAATCAGAATTCAAGTTTTATACTTATTTCCCAAGTTTGGATGCATTATATAATGATTGTCCAAGTATTTGTCTATAACGTGGCTGGGATTTGGTCAGTACGAAAATATGAAAGCGCATTCAAAACTATTTCGCCAGCAGAAAGGAATAAAATTATTTGGGTTAAAAGTATCCTATATGGCTATTTCATAGCGTGTATGCTCCATATCGGAAACACATTACTGGAAGGGGTTGTTAACAATCGTAGCCAGACATTTCTTATCGACTACGTGATTTTTTTCATCTACTACACCTATATCATTTACCAGTCATTGATTCACTCACCATTAGGTGAAATTCATCGTAATACCAATAAAACTAGGGTTTTAACAATGTCTGACAGTCAGGCCAAACAATTGGTAGTCAAACTTGACAGTTTTATGATGAAGGAAAAACCATTTCTGAATTTTGAAATTACATTGAAAACAATATTGGAAATCATATATGAAAGCGGCTTCAATTCCAAAACGGCATTTAATGTTGCCTTCAAAAAATATACCTGTCAAACCCCTACTCAATATAGGAATAGCTTACAATAATTACTTCACCTTTTAGAAAGCGAATCGATTTCCAAACCCATGCACACAATTTGCCATTTCTCGGGATCTTGAAGTTAAACCAAAAAAAAAGCGTTCAGGTACATGTTTCGGAACGCCTGATATACTTCCGTTGTCTAATTTGACCATTAAAGAAACCCAAACAACAAAATTTGATCTATGAAACGATTTACAGCTTTACTTTCATTTATCCTCTTATCGAGTGGCGTACTTCTAGGATCCGCATATCACGAATCCAATCCTGAAAAACCAACGCAAGAAGAATATGTAATTGAGGATTGGGAATTTGAAACGTCAGGGCAGATATTCTCCGGCGTAATTTTAATTGATGGGGTGATATATATTGGGAATGAAAATGGGGACTTCTATGCTTTGGACCTTGAAGGGAATGAGGTGTGGCGCTTTAAGGCGGATCATGCCATTAGAAGTACCGCTGTGGTCTATGGCAAGATTGTATCCTTTACCAGTGGCAATCAATTATACGGACTCAATATTGCTAGTGGCAATTTAGAATGGAAGCATGAACCCACGGAGTCAGTGCAAGATCCCATTGGACCACAAGATCAATGGGACATCAAAGATTCATCACCTGTTCTCAAAGAATCTGTAGCTTATTATGGCAACGAATATGGACATATTTATGGTGTAGACATGTCCAATGGAAATGAAGTCTATGATTTTAAAACGACAAATGCCGCAACCATAAGAAGCAAGCCTGTTTTTAAAGGAGATATTTTGTTTTTTGGCGATCAGGCGGGGCATGTGTTTGCGCTGAATGTCGCAACTGATAAACTGGTTTGGTCAATAGAAACCTTTGTTGGAGATAAGCTATATCCTGAGTACGGAGGTATTTTTGGGGAAATGGTTGTGGAGGGTAATGCCCTATATTTTGGTTCCAGAAACGGCCAACTCAAAGTACTTAACACCGAAACAGGGGTTATTGACTGGACGGCAGGTAATGTTAATGGCACCTGGTTTTCAGGTATTCCGGTTATTAAAGATGATGTGTTGTACATAGGTACTTCAGATTCTCACGAGCTTGTAGCA
>CAXBHA010000511.1:0-2785 GCA_963974955.1 uncultured Yeosuana sp.
TCTGGTGATATGGTAGTGGTTGGCCCTTGCCATTCTTCAGTGGAAATTGTTTTGAAACTTTCCAATAAATTTTCTGTAATCATAGGTCAAAAAAAATGGGAACATGAAATGCATGCTGCTATCAAAGAATATGGGTATGGGGAACATTTGGCATCATTTAGGTCGGTAGGCATGACCGTTCCTGAGTTTCAAAAAGACCATATTGTTACAGAACAGAAACTTATGGAAGCAGGGAAATTGGCCGTTGAGGAAGATGGTGCCGAAGCGTTGGTTTTAGGCTGTACATTGGAGTTTGGTTTTTACGAAAAAATGCAAAAAATGCTAAATGTACCTGTAATAGACCCGTCTATGGCTGCACTAAAACAAGCAGAGCAAGCTGCTCTATTAAAAAAACACTACAACTGGAAACCATCTAGAAAATGGAGTTGTGAACCCCCATCAGAATCAAACATTAAACAATTTGGACTTTTTGCTACTGACTATGAATTTGGGAATAGGGTCATTGTTAAATAACCTCTTGGGTTTTACGCAAAATGGAACAATTGAAATTAACATACCCATCAGGCTCAGAAGAAGATTATTTAAAGGAACTATTTGTTCATCAAGAAGAAGCATTCAATCTCCAATTTGGAACGGTATTCCTTAAAGTAGGGACTGCAATTCCTGAGGAGGGTTATACAAGACACGACCAGAAAAAAATTGTTTTTATTGTTAAAGGAGAGGTAAGAGTAGTATTAGAGGATAATCCTCATTTTGAACAAATTATTATAGAAGGCGATACTTTTATGGTCGATTATTTTGAAGCCCATAAAGGCATTGTATTAAAAGACACAAAACTTATTTATGTGCTATTTGGAAAAAAAGAAAGTAGCTGCTAAAGGTAAAAAATGAAACTAAAAGAACTGATTTATCCAAAGGGCAGCGAACTATACAACAACGAATTGCTGACTCATTCCAATGCAGGAGTTACAACAACCTTTGGTACTGTATTTTTAAAAAAAGGAACAAGAATTCCAGACCAAGGCTTTTCTAAACATCCCTTTAATGAAGTTACTATTGTGACTAAAGGACTCATAGAAATGATAGATGAAAATGACACTGTAATTGGAGTTTTAAAACCAGGAGTAGCGGTTTTTATAAATGCAGGAGAACCCCAAGCGGGTAATGTTTTGAAGGATACTGAACTTATTTATGTGCTTAATCAGTTAGAGTCATAAGAATGAAAGTAATACGATTTCATAAAACTGGCGGTCCCGAAGTATTACAATTCGATGACGTTGATATTGGTAAACCTAAAGGGTATGAAGTGCTCTTTAAGGTAAAAGCATTTGCCTTAAATCAAGCGGATATTCTTTTTATTAACGGATATCATTACACACAACCCATTTTTCCTTCTCGCATTGGTTCTGAAGCTACTGGCGAGGTCGTAGAAGTTGGCGAAAAAGTTAGCAAATTTAAAAAGGGGGATAAAGTAACATCTATTCCATTTTACACCCAAAAATATGGTGTGCAAGGAGAGTATGCCACAGTTCTTGAAGATTATCTTACCAAAATCCCCGAAGGTTATAGAATAGAAGAAGCAACATCATTTTGGATGCAGTTTCTTACTGCATATTATGCTTTTTTTAAAATTGGTAAGGTGCAAAAAGGAGATTACGTGTTCATCCCTGCTACCTCGGGAACTGCGGGACAAGGGGCCTTGAAAATAGCAAAAGATGCAGGTGCAAGAGTGATAGGTTCTACAAGAACGCAAGCAAAAAAGCAGTTTTTACTGGAATTGGGAGCTGAACATGTGATTGTCACAGAGATTGAAAATACGCTGGAAAGGTTAAAAGAAATTTCAGCTCAGAAGGGAATTAAATTCACTTTTGACCCCATAGGCAGTACAGAATTCAATCAGCAGTATATGTCAGCACTTTCTTTTGGGGGATCAGCCGCTATCTATGGTTTGTTGAGTGGAGAGTTTCCTGTATTTCCTCTCCTTGATTTAGTCCGAAAAAATACCACGCTTCATGCATATTCAATGTTTAACCATGTAATGTTCAAGGACCAACTTGAGGAAGGGAAGAGTTATGTTTTGGAAAGAATACAAAAGGGTGGATTAAGGCCTATAATAGACAAAGTGTTTGATTTTAATAATACAATAGATGCCTATAACTATATGCTCTCAAATAGGCAGAAAGGTAAAATTGTGGTAAAAGTAAGCTCATGAATTTGATAACAGACGATTTTATAAAAAATAACATCTCCTATCTAGAGCTAAGGAATGCCCTGAAACTTGCATTCCGCGAGAGCGCGATTCAATGTCCTCCCAAATTGGCCTACGAGTATAAAAACGGAGTTGGAACAGAAGACAATACCGTATTGCTTATGCCTGCTTGGGACAGTAAAAAATATTTGGGTGTAAAGCTGATAACCGCGACACCGAATAACAGGACAATTGATATTCCATACTTAAACGGACTTTATGTGCTCTTTAGTGCAGAAAACGGAATGCCTTTGGCCACTATGGATGCCAAACTAATTACGAATATGCGAACAGCTGCAACTTCGGTGCTTGCGACTACTTTTTTGGCAAAGGAAAACGCCTCCTCAGTATTGATTTTGGGAAACGGCAGTTTGTCACCATATTATATTTCGGCATACGCATCTATGGTAGGAATAAAGAAGATATACCTATGGGGTCGGAATCTAGAAAAATCCCAAAAAATAGTAGATAAATTAAACTTAACTGATTCAGCAGAAATTAAACCTGTGGCTACCTACAAAGACTTGATCTCCTCGG
>CAXBHA010000512.1:0-2778 GCA_963974955.1 uncultured Yeosuana sp.
TCTTTGCACATAATCGAAAGGTTTTTGTATTTTTATGAAGACCGCTAAATCTTATGGATTTAGCTTTCGACAAGAAAAAATTAAACCCGCCCGAACGTTCCTTTTCGATACGGGCGGGCAGTAAGCTTTAGCTCCTTGCACAGACGGAAACGAAAAGTCTCCTTACCTCCCCCGCTATGCTTAGCTCAGGCGTTAGCAGCAAAAAATTAATCTTATGAATAATCGCCTTTTAAACCTTACCGTAGTAGCACTGGCTTTTCTACTGTTTTCTTATATTCCAATAAGTAGGCTACCAACAACATTGTCAGAGGGTACAATTATTGAAAAGCTTAACTTTATTAAGAATCCTAAGAATTTCAATAGTGAGAGCGAGCGTCTAAAACTACTTTTTGAAACGTACTCTCAATACCAAATAGAATCTTCTCCAGTACTGGCTACATTTTTTGGCAAACCCGGATATGATCACCTTTGGGATGATATTTCACCTGATGGATTTGAGAAAAATTTATCTGTCCTGAAAATTTTTGACGAATCTAAAGATTGGTTTAACCTCGATGAATTAACAGAAGATGACAAAGTTAATTTCAACATCTTCAATATATCCATAGGCAACCAATATTCTCTTAACAGTCAATTTTCAGAACAATACTTAATCTTAGATCAAATTCAGGGCATTCATACTATCATTCCTACGATTATTCAAATGATGCCCACCAATTCTCCAGAGGCTATTGAAAACATCGTATCTAGACTTAAGGGGATTCCAGCTCTTTTAGAAGGAGTTGAAACGATCCTTTCAGAAGGAATTGAAAAAGGGATTGTAATGCCAAAAAATACGGTGGTATTGGTTCCTGACCAATTAAGAAACATCAATGCTGAAAAACCAGAAGAAAGTGTGTTTTATATGCCTTTCGCCAATCTGGAAGACCAGGAGCCTATTCAAAAGAATGTTAAGGAAATTATTGTTACGAGCATTAATCCTGCATTAAATCGTTTCACCTCTTTTATAGAAGAAAAATACCTGCCAAACACACGTGAAACCTATGGCCTAAAGGAATTACCAAACGGAGAGGCATGGTACAATGAACGCATAAAGTATAATACCACCACAGATATGACCGCTAAGGAGATTCACGATTTAGGACTCTCTGAAGTAGCACGTATCAGACTTGAAATGCAAAAGATTATATCAGAACTTAAATTTGATGGAGATATCAATGATTTCAACGATTTCTTAAGGGAAGACCCTCAATTTTATTTTGATACCCCTGAAGAATTATTAGCTGCTTACCGCGATATATGTAAAAGAATCGACCCTGTTTTACCTAAACTTTTCGGAAAACTGCCAAGGCTCACTTATGGCGTAAAGAGAGTTCCCGCATATTCGGAACAAGGGAACACAACGGCATATTATAATCCAGGTTCATTGCAAGCAGGAATACCAGGATATTTCTTTGCCAACACCTACAATCTAAAAAGTCGCCCCAAATGGGAAATGGAAGCCTTAAGTATTCATGAAGCAGTTCCTGGTCATCACTTGCAGATTGCTCTTGCTCAAGAATTAGAGAACGTACCAGAGTTTAGAACGATGTTAAACTTCACTGCATTTATAGAAGGTTGGGGACTTTATTCCGAAAGCCTAGGTCCAGCTCTTGGAATGTACGATGATCCATATTCTAAATACGGGCAATTAACTTATGAAATGTGGCGCGCCATACGGTTAGTTGTTGATACTGGTATACATTCTTTTGGATGGTCTAGACAAGACGCAATAGATTATTTTAAAATGAATTCAGGAAAAAGCGAAAATGATATTACGGTTGAAGTAGATCGGTATATTGCTTGGCCAGGGCAAGCTTTAGCTTATAAAATTGGTGAACTAAAAATCAAAGAACTACGAAACCGATCCGAAACAACTCTGAAAGATAAATTTGATATTAGAGCATTTCACGATGTTGTTCTTGGTAGTGGATCACTTCCATTAGATGTTTTAGAATACAATATAGACAACTGGCTCAATGAACAAATAACTATTGAAAAGTAACGCTACTAACAGATGATATAACACGTGCCATAACTGGACGTTGCATAGCATTTTAAAGTAAAAATATAGTTTCGAAAGAAGAACTGGAAAATTTCGTGAAATAGAACCAGAACAATTGACTGAATTTCTTGATGAAGTTTATCATCATTACAAACAAATAGAATGGTAATTAGAATCCTTAGAATTGGTAACTATGGAGATTGATAAAATAAATACAGAAAATTAACGTAAGCACAATAACGTATACAATTAGTTACCATGCGAATGTCCACCTGTTGGTTTTTTAATGAACATCCAAAATAACTACACATAAAACAGTAGCTATTATGCTAACAAAGCCCTTACGAACAGCAAATTTTGTTCTAATTAGAGCCAATTAGTCAACTATAAAACAAACTACACGGTTTGTAACTGCACTAAATGCTCCATTTATGGTAAACATCATCGTTTTTAATCGATACAAATACGATTTCTAACGACCTTTCTCTATTTATATCGCATCTTTTATCAGCTTGAAACAGACTATATGGTCGGTTCTCTATTTTAATGATAATCTCCTATCAAATAGAGTCAATTCATCTGCATTTGGACTTATTTGTTTGATAAAATTGGTCTTTAACTATTATATTTTCAATGCAAAATGATGTTCTTGAAGAATTGGCACATGTAAAGAATTTGTGTTAAATTCCTACTTATTAGTAACTTACTTTTCTATGCCTGATAAATTACAATTA
>CAXBHA010000513.1:0-2777 GCA_963974955.1 uncultured Yeosuana sp.
TTTTGCGGTCGTAAAAAACCTGAAACAAACTTATTAATAGCGGGTTTAGATGCGCATATATGTGATCGATGTATAGAGCAAGCCCATGGTATTGTAATTGAAGAATCAAAGCAGAGCGATAGTAGCGATTTGTTTGCGGAGCTAAAATTACGTAAACCACAACAGATCAAGGAATTTTTAGATGGTTATATTATTGGTCAAAATACAAAAGGTGATGTCTGTTGCTGTTTATAACCATTATAAACGATTATTGCAACCTATAACCAGTGATGATATTGATATCCAAAAAAGCAATATCATCATGGTCGGACAAACTGGAACAGGGAAAACCTTGATTGCAAAGACTATTGCTAGAATGCTTAATGTCCCATTGGCTATTGTTGATGCCACAGTTTTAACCGAGGCTGGTTATGTGGGTGAAGATGTAGAAAGTATTTTAACACGCTTATTGCAAGCCGCCGATTATAATTTAGAAAAAGCAGAAAAAGGAATCGTTTTTATTGATGAAATTGATAAAATTGCTCGTAAAAGCGATAACCCTTCCATTACCAGAGACGTTTCTGGAGAAGGGGTGCAACAAGCATTATTAAAATTGCTTGAGGGAACGGTTGTAAATGTTCCACCAAAGGGAGGGCGCAAGCAACCAGATCAAAAATTCATTGAGGTAAATACAGAAAATATCTTATTCATTGCAGGTGGTGCTTTTGATGGTATCGACCGTCATATTTCGAAACGATTAAATATGCAAGCTGTTGGATATAGTGCTTCGATATCGGATGAGGTTGTTGATAAAGACAATTTATTGCAATACATCATTCCAAAAGATTTAAAGGATTTTGGTTTGATTCCTGAAATAATAGGGAGATTGCCAGTACTTACCTATATGGATCCATTAGATGCGAAAACACTTCGTGCTATATTAACGGAGCCTAAAAACGCCATCATAAAACAGTACAAAAAATTGTTTTTAATGGACGAAATAGATTTTAGTATTACTGATGGTGCTTTGGATTTTATTGTAAATAAAGCGATTGAATATAAACTTGGTGCAAGGGGATTGCGCTCATTATGTGAAGAAATTTTAACCGATGCTATGTTTGAAATGCCAAGTAATAATGAGACAAAATTGAATGTAACTAAGATGTATGCTGAAGATAAAATAACAAAAACAACCATTAAAAAGTTGAAAGCTGTTTCTTAAAACAATAAAAACTTGTGATGCCCTAAAAAAGTGTTACAGATTTATATTAGGGCATCACAAGTTTTTATTATCCTAAAAATGGATAGCGGTAATCTGTAGGAGGAACAAAAGTTTCCTTTATTGTGCGATTGCTTACCCAACGCAATAAGTTCCATACAGATCCAGCTTTGTCATTGGTTCCAGATGCTCTGGCTCCCCCAAAAGGTTGTTGCCCAACAACAGCTCCTGTAGGTTTATCATTAATATAAAAATTGCCAGCCGCGTTTTCCAATTTTTTTGTAGCGGTTTCAATAACGTAACGATCACCACTAAAAATAGCACCCGTTAAGGCATATTCGCTCGTGCTGTCTACTAAGTCTAAAACCGATTCCCACTCGTTATCTTCATAAACGTAAAGGGTTATAATAGGTCCAAATAACTCAGTACACATAGTCTTGTATTTTGGGTTTGTAGTAACAATAACTGTAGGTTCAATAAAATATCCTTTGGAGTCATCATAACCACCACCTATAATAATATCTGCGTCAGCGTCTTTTTTAGCCTGGTCTAAATAGCCAGCTAATTTGGTAAATGCTTTTTTATCAATAACAGCATTAATATAGTTTGAAGGGTCCTCGGGACTTCCCATTTTAAAAGACTTGATATCTTTAATTACAAAGTCTTTTACATCTGCCCATAAACTTTTAGGTATATAAGCTCTGGACGCCGCACTACATTTCTGGCCTTGATATTCAAAAGCACCACGAGAAATAGCAGTAGCTACCTCGTGAGCATTGGCAGAAGGATGTGCCCAAATAAAATCTTTTCCACCTGTTTCACCAACAATTCTTGGGTAACTTTTATAATTGTTAATGTTGTTTCCAATGGTTTTCCAAAAACTATTAAATACAGGTGTAGAACCCGTAAAATGGACGCCTGCAAGATCTGGACTATTTAACAGGACATCCGAGATCATACCAGAACTTCCTGTAACCATATTAATAACTCCGTCTGGTAATCCAGCGACTTTAAACAATTCCATAATAACATGAGCAGAATATACCTGAGATGCAGCTGGTTTCCAAACAACAACATTTCCCATTAAAGCGGGAGCTGCGGGCAGATTACCAGCAATAGCCGTAAAATTAAAAGGGGTAATGGCATAGACAAACCCTTCTAATGGGCGGTATTCCATACGGTTCCAAATACCGGGAGATGATATGGGTTGATTACTATAAATTTCCGTCATAAACTGTACGTTAAAACGTAAAAAATCTATTAATTCGCAAGCGGCATCTATTTCTGCCTGAAAAACATTTTTAGACTGCGCCATCATTGTAGCAGCATTCATTCTATATCTAAACGGTCCAGCTAATAAATCGGCGGCTTTTAAGAAAATAGCAGCAGTAGTAGAAGTTGTAGAAGTTAGAGATGATGATAATAATATCACAACAGCAGGTGTTAGTTCTCAAAAGGCTTATACTGTTCTTGAAAAAAAGACATATAATCCAGACACAGGAGCAGAGTCTACTGTTGAAGAGAGAATGAGTTTAGCTGATTTAGAGCAACAAAAAGCTCGACTTACAGCAGAGAAAAC
>CAXBHA010000514.1:0-2743 GCA_963974955.1 uncultured Yeosuana sp.
ACCTGTGTTCAAGAAATGAATGCACATTTAGCATAACTAATTGATTGCCATTTTCAATTTCTAGATTTTATTCATAAAAAAAGGCTTCACAATATAATCGTGAATCCTTTTAGCATAATGGCCACTAAACTAAAAAAAACAAAATTTTCTATACTTACGTAGTATCTATTAATTTTTTTCAACCAAAGTAGCGATATCTTCATCGGTTATCTCAGGGTTTGCTCCTTCTCTACTAGCAACCAAAGCACCAACTGCACACGCAAAATCGATAGCCTCTTGAGGCGAAGCCTTCTTTAACAGTTTATTAATTAAGGATGCTAAAAACGAATCGCCCGCTCCTACCGTATCTTTAACCACTACCTGATAACCGCTATTATAATAAAATGTGTCATTATAATACAAGATGGCACCATGCCTTCCTTTAGTAACACAAATAGTCTTGGTATTTGTCTCTTCTGAAATAAAACGAATGTTCTGCTCTAAAGACTGTGAGTTTGAATTTAAGTATTTTGATATTTCAAAAATTTCATCGTCGTTGAATTTTATAAAATCGGCTTGATTCATTAAATGCACCAGAATATCTTTGGTATAATAAGGCTCTCTTAAATTCACGTCAAAAATTCTAGACTTCGCCAAGGGCAAAAGTTCATATAGCGTACTTCTAGATTCATCATCTCTGGTTACTAAACTTCCAAAAATAAAAGCATCTGATGATTTTACAAGTGATTTTGACGTATCTGTTGATTCAATTTTATCCCACGCACTTGGATATTTAATATCGTAAGAAGCAGAACCTTTTTCATTAAGCATCACAGTAACATTCCCGGTTTCATATCTTGAATCTACTTGTACTCCTTCAACATGTATATTGTTAGTCTTGAAAAAATCAATAATCTTCTCCCCTTTTTCATCATCGCCAATTCTACTAATCATTGAAATATCATTGTTAAATGATTTTAATCTTGTAGCAACATTTAAGGGAGCGCCACCAATTTTTTCGTGAGTAGGAAATACATCCCATAAAACTTCTCCAAAGCAAGTTATTTTTATCATGATAAATTATCTTAAAATTTATTATTCAAATCAATAATACCCTTTTTAACTCCAAATTGTATTATATCATGGTACGCTTTTGTATAAGTTTCTACAAAAGATTCAGAATCAGCTAAACTTCCAAATATCGATTCTATTTCTAAAAAGGCCTTTGGGTTTTCTTTTGAAGCTAAAGCTTTTTTATTTAAAACAGTTTTCATGGCATCTTTTACCACCAATTCAGTACCAGCTTCATTTACACCCAAACTATAAATGGCCCATGCCGCTATTACAAAAGCAGCATATTCTATGGCCCCTTTTTGTTTTAACCGTGCATTTATAGTAGGTAAAATGAATATAGGGATTTTGGCTGAACTTTCAGAACAGATGCGATCAATTTGGTCTTTCATATAAATATTCCCAAATCTTTGAAGTAAAGATTGCTTGTAGTTTTCTAAGTTAACACCTTCTAATTTGCCTAAAACAGGAGTTACTTCGTCATCCATATACGCTCTTAAAAAGGTAGATATTTCTGGATTGTTAGCAGCTTCATCTATCGTAGCATATCCCATTAAAGCCCCAAGAATTCCTAATACAGAATGTCCTGCATTAAGTAAACTCAGTTTCATTTTTTCATAAGGCACAACATCCTTAACAAATTGTGCACCTACAGTTTCCCAAGCTGGTCGTCCGGCAATAAAATCATCCTCTATGACCCATTGATTAAAAGGCTCGCACACGACTGGCCACGCATCATCAATCCCTGATGTTTCCGTTAAATTTATAATGTCTGTTGCCGATGTGGCCGGGGTTATTCTATCGACCATCGCATTTGGAAAAGACACATTTTTTTCTATCCAGGTTACCAATTCAGGTTCGGCAGTTTTCACATAACTCAATAACATTTTTTTTGTCATGTGGCCGTTACCTTGAATATTATCGCAGGATTGAATGGTAACCCCTTTTAATCCGCTTTCTTTTCGAAGTTTTAACGCTTGGGTTAAATATCCGAAAATGGTTTTAGGTGCTTGCGAATTTTCCAAATCGTGGTGAATCAACGGATTATTAAAATCGAATTCACCGGTTGCTTCATTATAATTATAGCCTCCTTCAGTAATGGTCAACGATATAATCTTAACCTCGGGACTCGCCATTTTTTCTATGACTTTCAACGGATTTTCGGGCGCATACAAACACTCAACAATAGAGCCGATAATACGGTTAGAAAGCGTACCATCTAATTCCTTTACTACCAAAGTGTAAAGCCCGTCTTGTTCTTTTAATGTGTTGTAGATTTTGGTATCCAAATCCAATAATGCCACACCGCAAATACCCCAATCTTTTATAGATCCATCATACAATAACCTATCGGTATAATAGGCTTGATGCGCTCTGTGAAATCCACCTATACCTACATGCACAATGCCTGTTTTAATATTAGACCTATCGTATTGTGGGATGGAAACTTGATCTTTTAACTTAGAAAGATTCAAGTTATTTAGTTTATAATTCGTCATTTTAATAGTCTTTTATTTGGTTTCAAATCTTTGAAGCAATACGGCGAAAATGATGATGGCACCTTTTACCACTTGTTGTGGATAAGATGGCACGTTTAACAGATTTAAAATGTTTCCTATTAAACCTAAAATCAGTACCCCCATCAATGTGTTAATGGCTGTCCCTTTTCCACCATTTAAACTTGCTCCACCAA
>CAXBHA010000515.1:0-2743 GCA_963974955.1 uncultured Yeosuana sp.
ATTAATTAGGGCTGTATATTAGCAAATCAACTTCATTAAGAAGTGTTATGTTACTTTACCTATTACTAATAAATTTGAACTAAAAACGCACAATCTACAAAATTATAATATTAATTTTGTTCTTAATGAAAT
The DNA here is from genome assembly GCA_963974955.1 of uncultured Yeosuana sp. GTDB lineage: Bacteria > Bacteroidota > Bacteroidia > Flavobacteriales > Flavobacteriaceae > Yeosuana. The sequence goes on from CAXBHA010000515.1 coordinate 133, forward strand.
GGAAGTGAGCATCTGTACTGAGACAAGCATTTTTTGATTTTAAAATAGGTACTTCAATCCAATTTGTTCTATATAAATATTGAATAGAGTGAAAAGTTAATATTTTTAATCGTTTCAATACTAACTTTTCATATTATTCGTTTGTTAGAATATCTCTTAATATTATATTATTAATGACTCATATTGCAGTTTTATATACATCCCACAATAGAAAAGCCAAAACCTTAAAGTCCTTAGCATCCATCAACGAGGCTTGGTCTACCCTTAAAAAATCCTTGCAAATTACAATCTATTTAACAGATGATGGTTCTACTGACGGCACCTCAGAGGCTATAAAACAAGAATTTCCTGAAGTCAATGTTCTTCAAGGAAACGGAAATCTATTTTGGGCCGGTGGAATGATTAATTCATGGAAAGAAGCGATAAAAAAAAAATATACCGGATATCTTTTATTGAATGATGATACGTTTATCTGTAAAAACATTTTTGATGATATAATTCTTACAGATGCATATGCGTTAAAGACATTCAAGACAAAAGGGGTTTACATTGGCTCTACCAAAGATCCAGAAACAGATAAGCTCACCTACGGTGGTGCAGTACTAACAAACAGATTATTATATCAATTTACAATTTTACAACCGAACGGCGACTTTCAGCAATGTGATTTGGGTAATGCCAACATAATGTATGTAGCTAGTGATGTAGTAGATAAGGTAGGTATTTTATCAGAAGGTTATGTTCATGGTATTGCTGATTACGATTATACATTGAAGTGTAAAAAGAACAATATTCCTGTATTGGTCATGCCTAATTATTGTGGTTTCTGCGAAAGGGATACCAAAGGACTCTATCATAGTTTTCATTTAATGACTTTTGAAGAGCGGTTAAAACATTTATATAGCCCCACGGGGATTGCATTCAAATCCAGATTACTTTTTATGCGCAAATTTTTTCCATATCGCTACCCTATGTTCTATGCTATGGGTTGGTTAAAAGTTTTATTTCCTAAAGTATATTTGAAAGCAAGACACGGAAAATAAGCGTTCATAAATTATTTATTAATAGAGCTATTTTATTTAAGCTTAAGGATTTTATATCTTACTGAAAAACTAAACATATCAAACAATATTCAATGAAAATCCTTTATATCCACCAATATTTTAATACACTAGAAGACGGTGGTAGTACCCGTTCTTATTGGATTAGTCAAGAACTAATTAAGAATGGTCATGAAGTAATTATGATTACCAGTACTCGAAACAAAGAAGAGAAAAGTTCACAAAAAGATATAGACGGCATATCGGTAATTTATCTGAAAGCTTATTACAATCAAAAAATAGGATTTCTGGGAAGACTTCAGGCATATCTTGGTTTTATGTTAAAAAGCACCATGATGACCCTTAAGCAAAAAAATGTGGATATGGCCATTGCCACCTCTACCCCACTAACCATAGGAATTCCAGCATTGTTCTTAAAAAAATTAAAAGGAATTCCTTACATTTTTGAAGTACGTGACCTATGGCCAGAGGTTCCTATACAGATGGGGGCTTTGAATAATTGGTTCCTTAGAAATACCGCATTATGGTTAGAAAAAAGCATTTATAAAAATGCTAAACACATTGTTGCTCTTTCCCCTGGTATGGAGGAAGGAGTACTACGGACCGGGATGGATCAAAGTAAGGTAACCATGATTCCCAACATGTCCAAAATAGACCATTTTTTTCCTCGCAAGCACAATTTAGAGCTATTGAATAAATATGAACTTAAAAAAAATAGTTTTAAGTTAGTTTACTTTGGCTCTATGGGTCTTTCTAATGGTATTGATTATATATTAGAAACTGCAAAATTGCTAAAAAATCATACGGATATTGATTTTGTTTTTATAGGATACGGATCTATGATAGAATCATTCTTAGAATACTGCAAAATACATAAGCTTGATAATGTTCAGTTTCTTGGTCGTTTTGGAGTTGAGGAAGCTTCTGAATTAGTAAATTTGTGTGATGCTTCTTTAGTGACTTTTGCTAATATTCCTATTTTATATACCAATTCGCCTAATAAATTATTCGATTCTTTATCTGCCGGTAAACCTATTATAGTAAATTCAAAAGGATGGACAAAAACTATGGTAGAAACAAATCATTGCGGCGTTTACGTAGATCCTGAGTCGCCAGAAGATTTTGTAAAGAAGATTCTTCACCTAAAAAATAATCCAGATGAACTAGTTCTGATGGGTGAAAACGCAAGAAAGTTAGCCGAAAGCACTTACGATAAATCTATCCTTTGTGCTCAATTTGCAACTGTAGTAGAAGATTTTCTAGAAAAAAAATAATAACATGTATCCTTTAATTAAGCGTTCCATAGATATTATCGTTTCATTTACGGCATTAGTACTTGCATTACCACTATTGATAATCATTGCCTTGATACTTTATGTGGCTAATAAGGGAAAACCTTTTTTTATCAACAAAGACCAGGCAAAAATGGACGAATTTTTAAGATTGTGAAATTTAAATCCATGAATGATAAAAAAGACTCTGATGGGAAACTTTTACCAGACGTGGAACGTATCACCACATTCGGTAACTTTGTTCGTAAAAGTTCTTTG
>CAXBHA010000516.1:0-2742 GCA_963974955.1 uncultured Yeosuana sp.
CGCTAGATACGCCGCATGAAGCTTTTATACGAACTAATTACCCTAACAATTAATATATGTAATTAAATAGTATTTTTGAATAACCAGTTTTAAATTTTATCGTCATTGAACCAGTACGATTTAAAAGATTTTCTTGACTCAAAAGTCGCTCAATACAATCACCCTAGATTTATTGAAACAGACCCTATACAAGTTCCTCATCTATTTTTATTAAAAGAAGATATTGAAATAGCGGGGTTTTTAACCGCTACAATCGCATGGGGAAACAGAAAAAGCATTATAACCAATGCCAAACGAATGATGGACCTATTAGATAATTCGCCCTATGATTTTGTAATGAACCATAAAGAAACTGATTTAGAAAGAATTAACGGTTTTGTTCACAGAACTTTTAATGGTGACGATTTTATTCAATTTATAAAGTCCCTTCAGAATATTTATAAAAAACATAATGGGTTAGAATCTACTTTTGTTGCACATGCAGATAAGGAATCTATGCAAGTTTCAATATCTAAATTCAAATCAACTTTTTTTGAAATAGAACACTTATCAAGAACAAAAAAACATGTGAGTGATCCCTTAAATAATTCTGCGGCCAAACGTATTAATATGTTTTTGCGCTGGATGGTTAGGCAGGATAACATGGGGGTGGATTTTGGTGTTTGGAAAAAGCTTTTACCGTCTCAGCTATCATGTCCGCTGGACGTTCATTCTGGAAATGTTGCCAGAAAACTTGGACTATTAAAAAGAAAACAAAATGATGCAAAAGCATTAGTTGAACTTGATACTGCTTTAAGAGAATTAGACGCAAATGACCCTGTTAAGTATGATTTTGCCTTATTTGGTCTTGGCGTTTTTGAAGGGTTTTAATCTTAACTTTATGTATCTTTACACAATAATTAATCAAATCTAAATTAATGAAAAAGTTATTTTTACTCGTTTTTTCAATTACAACGACCTCAATATTTTCACAAAACATTAAAATCCCAACTGATACTACAGTTACTACCTTACATTCAATAACTATAAAAAATCAAGTTATTTCATATAAAGCAACAGCAGGCACACAACCGGTTTGGGACAAAAAAGGAGATCCTATAGCGACTCTTTTTTATACCTATTATGAACGTGACAAAACAGATAAAAAGAACAGACCCATTATTTTTTCATTTAATGGCGGCCCGGGCTCTGCCTCAGTTTGGATGCATATAGCCTATACTGGCCCCAAAGTATTGAATATTGATTCTGAGGGGTATCCCATTCAACCTTATGGTGTTAAGGACAACCCAAATTCTATATTAGATGTGGCAGATATTGTGTTTATAGATCCAGTGAATACCGGTTATTCGAGAATGATTGCCGATAAAGAAGGGAAATATCCAGAAAGGGAAACCTTTTTTGGAATAAATGCTGATATAAAATATTTAGCTGAATGGATGAATACCTTTCTTACAAGAAAAAATAGATGGGAATCGCCTAAATATATAATCGGGGAAAGTTATGGAGGCACGCGTGTTATGGGATTAGCAGAAGAATTACAAAATAAGCAATGGGTGTACTTAAATGGTGTTATAATGGTGTCGCCCGCAGACTACAAATTGTATAGCACTAACCAACCTGTTTATTCAGCATTAAATTTACCATATTTCACTGCCGCCGCATGGTATCATAAAGCATTATCAGCAGATTTACAAAATAAAGATTTATTAGATATTTTGCCAGAAGTTGAGGATTATGCTATCAATAAACTGATGCCTGCACTCGCTAAAGGTGGATTTATTTCTGAATATGAAAAGTTAGGCGTAGCTGAGAAAATGGCCCATTATTCTGGCCTTGATAAAACGTCCATTTTGCAAAATAATTTAAATGTATCCACAAGCTTTTTTTGGAAAGATTTGTTACGAGATAGTACGGGTCAAACCATAGGTCGATTAGATGCTAGGTATCTTGGAATTGATAAAACTGAAGCGGGAGATAGCCCAGATTTTAATCCGGAATTAACCTCATGGTTACATTCTTTTACACCCGCAATTAATTATTATATAAGAGAGTTTTTAAATTTTAAAACAGATATAAAATATAATATGTTTGGTGATGTGCATCCTTGGGACACCAGAAATGATAATGCTCGAGAAGGTTTAAGACAGGCCATGGCCCAGAACCCTTATTTAAAAGTACTGATACAGTCGGGATATTATGATGGTGCTACCACTTACTTTGGTGCAAAATACACCATGCATCAAGTAGATCCAAGTGGCAAAATGAAGGACAGATTTACCTTTAAAGCTTATCGAAGTGGACATATGATGTATTTACGTCAAGACGATTTAATGACTGCAAATAATGATTTAAGAGAATTTATAACAAATGCATCATCAAAAGGAAAACCTGCAAAATATTGATTATTAAAAAATTTCTTGAAACCGACTATCCCCGGAGGCAAGCCGTAGGGGTATTTCGCCGGTTTCATCCCGATGGTCATCGGGACCGAAATTTTATATTTGCCCCACCCGGAATTGCCTTTTCGCAATTCCGACCTCCCCCCAAGGGGAGGTGAATTTGGAAACCCCGCAGAGCCATCGAGGAATTATTAAGATTAAAAAATTATATCAATAAATTATCCTTTTAACCAGGCTTCCCTTATATCAATTTGTTCCTTAGTGGCATTTGGATTAGCCTGCAATATTTCGCCGTTCGTATACGATTGCACAGTCGTTCCTTTTATATCTACTTCTTCGCCTT
>CAXBHA010000517.1:0-2741 GCA_963974955.1 uncultured Yeosuana sp.
CTAAATCTGGGTAGGACTCAATCCTTTTTGATGAAAAATGACCCTTCATATTAGATATAAGAAAACAGGCCGCCCTATATTTTAAACTGTCTTGTGGATACTTTTTATAATGATCTAGCACTTTAATCAATTCCATTTTATTTTCCCCCGCTTTTTCTAAAGAGGAAAGCACACCTTTCGGATATGGATATCTTCTTAAATCCACACAATTATAGAATAGGAGAAGAAAAAATACCAATATTTGTAGATTTACCAAAAGAACAAATAATCTTTTACTCATTGGAAACAAAATAGAATATGAAGTGGAATAGCCCTTATGCTTAATAAATGTAACAAGCCAACAATCATTGGTTCTATAGTACTGTAAAGAGCCAAAGTTTCATTCCACCCTACCATAAAATGTCAATAAAAATGGGGATAATGGTGAATTACTGTTAACAGTCACTACTTTGTTTACAAAACCTTTCATGTGTTCATCACTTACAAAGATGCCAATTATCGAATCAGTCTTTCCAACAGGTAAAGGGCTATCATTAAAATAAGCTACCGTACAGCCACAAGTAGCCTCTGCGTTATAAATTAAAAATGGGTGTTGCCCTACATTCTTATATTTAAAAACCCTTTTAATTGTATCGCCTATCTTAACGGAACCTATATTGATAGTAGTATTTGTAATAAACTCAATCTTAACACTATCGTTTTGCACATTCTTAAATTCCAAATTATATTCATTATTCTTGTCTTTGTGTTTTTGATTACATCCAGTCAATCCAATAAAAAGTAATATTGTCCATAGCAATATTTTGTATTCATTTTCCATTTTCTAAAATAATTAAGTCACTAACTTTTACTGACTAGTTTTCAGATAATACATATTTAATTAATTTGTTAGAGTCCATCATTCCATATAAATGTGTGAAATTTTCTCTGTCGATAGCTATTGTATTCACTTTTCTGTCCAATTTAATTCTATTTACTGGATTCCCTTCCCAATCATAAACCAAGACAATATCGGATATATTGAAGTTTTCATCACTGTCGTTCAACAAAGGGCCACTGTAAAGGGCGAAGATATTTTTATCACTAACCGCAATATTGCGAAAGCCTTTTTTACTGTCCTTCCCTGCAACAATTTTCTTTGAATTTGGTCCTACAAGAAGATTAAAAGTAGGCAGATAGTATACTTTTTGATATTTTTTCTTTAAACGATAATTTTTGTCAACCGATATTATTTGAATTACTGCTCCTTTACCAGAAAAACAAGCAAATTCATGGAAGCTTCCTGGTCTATAGGCTACTCTATTATCCATTCTCATATTTAAATATTTGAAGTACAAAGAATCCTTTTCGCTTTGGGTTTTATTATTTTCATTTCCGGGTACTTCAATACCCGTTGTTAATTTGTTTGTATAGAGGTTCAAAACGCCAAAGGTTTTGTTATCCATATTTGAAGTTAAAAACTTACCGAATAGAATTGAATCGTTCAAGAAATAAGTATTCGAAAAAGTAATTTTTGTTGAATAAAAAATAGGTTTCGGCCTGTATTCAGATTTATTTAATAAACTGTCCCAATTATAGCGAAAGATTTTATGCGGAGAGTTTACCTGGGTAATACTAAAAACTGAATCATTGTTTGCGACACCATTTTCCATTGAAACTGCATTAATATTCATTTCGGATTCTCCATTGCCCGCAAAACCAAACTTCTCTACTAAACGGCCATCTTTTAAATTGACAATACTAAAACCCGCCTCACCTGTATTATCATTAAAAATGGCCAAGGTGTCATAAACTTCGAATTTACGGGGCCGAAATAGTATTGTGTCGCTTTGAAATCGGATTTCCTCACCTACCAGTACAATCTCATTATCTTTAGAAAAATCGTTTAACGGATTATTGTAGTTGTTAGCACAACCCAACAGAACACACGTTGCTAGTATTTTTAAACAGTATATATGTAGAGGCGGATGTATCTTATAAAATCCTTTATAAATATTCCTATAACATGTTCGTAAAATACGTATCATAAAAACAAAGCGCAACTTAAAATAATTAATCATCACAAGGTCGATTATACTAGCATATGTATGTTTTGATTTTTTGTGAATACATCCAAAAAATACTTTTTAGGGTGTTCCGTATCCAATTTTTTCCTTGATCTGTCATCAAGTAATTTAACTACATGACCAATTTGGTTGTTTTGCACGTTGCCCAAAGGTGAATCCTTGGAAAAATACTTTCTCAATAATTTGTTGGTATACTCATTGATGCCCGTTCCCAAGATACTTATGGATATATGAAAAATACATTACAACCGATTTCTTGGCGATTTTCATATGCCCAGAGATCTCCTTACCTTTGTCATTGGATTAATATGGATTCATTCCTTATAAAGTTCTTGTGCATTTACTGTGATCTTGAAGAACTTATCGATTGCATTTCCACCGACATTTTCGACTAACAGTAAGCTGGAGCACCTGTCCAAAATGCACCCTTATGCCCCTTTTCGATGATAAGGTCTTCCTTGAAGTTCCCGACAGTTTTCTTGTTTTCCACAATCGAGAGGAACTTATCTATGGCGACCCTTCCCAGTATGCCCACTATTGTCTTTTCTCAGTATCGTTTATATTTTACGTAAGAATTCCTCAAACTCTTGTAAAGTTTACCTCCAATAGCCTTGTCCTCCCATATCCTTATTTAGATGCGCTCACGACAGACCATATCTATATCCCTCAGACGTG
>CAXBHA010000518.1:0-2737 GCA_963974955.1 uncultured Yeosuana sp.
TCTGAACAAATTTCATCTCATTTTCGGTTAAAAACAAAAAGTCAAGATGAGTTCACTAAGTATTTTAAGTTTTTGTTTACAATTGTTTATAAATTCGATGATATAATTGTCGATTTTAAATTAAATTTGCTTGGTGGCAGATATAAATGATTTCTGCTGATTTTTTTTAGTATTGATAATAAATCAATACCCTAACATTGAACTGGTTTTAAACTTTTTTGATTGAATCGAAAAACAGGAATTTTTTGCTCAATTGAAGGCTTTTTTTAACCGCATAGCATCGCTACGGAGTTCAAAAAAGACAAAAAGTGAGTGAAAAATAAAATTTTGTAGACAATTGAAAAAAGTTTAAACCAGTTCATTATAAATCTTAGAAAATAAATGATAAATCCAACTGTTGCCATGAAGAATATTTATGCTATTTTTTTACTTATTTTGATTAGTGGTTGCCGAACAAATTTCCCAGAGCAAGCAAAACATACTAGACAAGAACTTGGCATTAAAATTCCAATACGAGAACATTCGGTTCAATCTGTTTTATGGGTACAACAATCGGGAGAATATAGAGCTTTGTGTTACCAGGCATTTAATTTAGCTAAATATCAATTAGATGACTTACTTTCTAAAAATGAATTTACTGGAAAGCCATTAGCTATTATTACCGATATAGATGAGACCATTTTTAATAACAGTCCGTTTGCTGCTAAACAAATAGAGACCGATAAAGAGTTTAATCAAGACAGTTGGGTTCAATGGGAAAAGTTAGAACAAGCAAAGTCTATTCCAGGGTCTTTAGAATTTTTGAAATATGCCGAATCCAAAGGGGTTCAGGTTTTTTACATCTCTAATATATCGGTACTACAACAAAAAGAAACAATGAATCATCTTAAGAAAATTGGATTTCCGTATGTAGATGAAAAACACATGTTGTTAAAAGATAAAACAAGTGGGAAAGAAGTAAGAAGGCAAATTGTTTCGAAGGAAAATACTATTGTGATGCTTCTTGGAGATACACTTTCAGATTTTTCAGATGTATTTGATGACAAGTCCACAAACGACAGAAATAATCAAGTTGAAAACTTTAGAAAAAAATTCGGAAAAGAATTTATCGTTTTACCAAATCCAACGTATGGCGATTGGGAAACTAAGGGCATTTATGAAGGTAACTATAAGTGGTCGGCAGTCCAAAAGGACTCGATTAGAAAGGTTAAATTAATTTCTTACTAATTCTTAGCGTTAAACATTTTCATTTCAGATAACGGTTCAAGCGTTTGGTCTTGATCCCAGATTTGCGCATCGTACTTGCTTAACTTGGTATAAGGAACTGTTTTTTCTTCAGTTTGCCTGTTAAACAAATCGTTAGATATTTTAGTGCTCGAAGTAAGTAGTAATTCTTGTTTGGTTATAATAGTACCTTCAACAGTAAAGTTAAAACTGGTTTTGTTTTTTTCTGGACTATTTTCGATAAATTTTAAAGGTCTGCTTACATAAAAATAACGACCTTCTTCATAATTTATATAGTGAGGATGATATTTGTTTATGGAGTCTTTTTGAAATATAATCGTTCCTTTACGCATATTTTCAACATACTTAACGCCTAAAATTAATTTTAAATTTAGCTTTTCACCGCGCTTACCCTCGGCAAATTCAAAATCAACTTTTGTAATTGCATAGGATCCATCTGCGATAAAAAGTGTGCCTGTATATTTTGATTTTGACCGTCTTGGTTTATAATTTATAACATAAATAATATCGTTATTGAAATAAGAAATATCTTGAAAACCATAATCATATAATTTAGGATCTAATAATTTTGCAAGTAGAGAGTTATCATAAAATTGAGAGCGTTTTAATAAATTTTCTGTTTGATGCTTTAAATCCTTTATCTCATATTCATTTTTTTGATGTTCTTTTTTTTCTTCATCCTTGAGAGATAAAGAATCTTCAATTTTAAACAGTCCTGTTTTAAGTTTGTACGTTAAGGTAGTGTCTAAATAGTTAAGGATAACGTGTTGTGCTTTGTTTTGAACCTCTTCAACAGACAGGTTGTTTTTTTGGTCTAAAAGCTCCGTTGCTTTATGTACAATTAATTTAGTTTTTGAGGAGTCGTTAACAAATAAATCGGCTTTAAAATCTTTAAAATGTTTGGTTTTACTATGAATGATGGCTTTTGACAAGGAGTCTAGACTTATGTTAGCAAATTCAAGATTTTTCTTTTTTTCGTTCGACGACTTTTCTACTGTAAATTCTAACTTATCAAAATCCATATATACAGTTTCTCTTGAAAAAAGCTTGTGTTTATATAATTTGTTTTCGTAATTCTCAGAAAGTTTTTGTCTAGCTTTTGCGATAATTGAATCGGCATTAGGCTTTTTGTTGCTAACATAAACGGTATTAAGTTCATTAATTGATTCTTCAAGTAGTATTAGATGGTTCAACGATTTTATCTCTTTAATACTGAGTGATTTATTTTTATATCCTAAACATGAAAATGTGACCGTCATAGTATCAGCGGCATTAATTATGGTAAAAAAACCTTCTTCATTTGAAATGACCCCACTAAACTCTCCTGTTTTTATACTAGCATAAGGAATGGGTTTTTTGTTGTTGATGTCTACTAATTTGGCCGTAATGTTTTGAGAAATTATTGAAGTACAACTAAATAACATGAAGAGTAATGCAATGATATGTTTCATTCGTTATGGTTTTTATAGAATGACGATCACATAGTACTATT
>CAXBHA010000519.1:0-2736 GCA_963974955.1 uncultured Yeosuana sp.
GATTTCATTTGTTTGCAAAAACCTTTTTCAGCTGAATTGGATGAATTAAAAAGCAATCCAATATCACAATTTCTTTCAACAGTATTTATAATAGGCGTGAAGGTATGCACAGATATATGCAAGACCTGTTTTTCCATCTCGATAAATTTTTTTATGGCTTGTTCAACCTCATTTCGATACGGCAAATAATATTGATTGATAAGAATTGATTTTTCTGCTTTTGGAATTGGTTTTGAATATTCAGAAAACAAATTGCGATGATGCAAAGATCTATTTAGTTCAATAAGAAGTCTACTTGTTGTGCTAAAATTCGAATAATCTGATAGCTGTTTTAAGGTATTAAACATATCTAAAGCACCTAAATCGAATCCCTTATGAGTACTTAAAATACTTTGATTTTCTTTAAAATAAGATTTGTATTTTTTCGGGATATGGTTTCCACCATGCTCACAGGTTAAAATAAGTTTCATGGCGTAAATAGTCTGTTTTCCTGTAAACAAATTGCTAGTTGCGAATAAACTTTAGTTATATTATTCACAGAATAATCCGAACCGACAGCTTTTAATATTCGTGTTGCCAATGTGCCTTCATTTAAAATGATTTCTATTGCTTCTTGATGTGAGTTATGAATGTTTGGCTTGGCTAAATGATATAAGTGTTTCCATATATTCTGAACACTCATAGGTTCTTCAATTCCAAATAATTCTAAGTAGTCGGAATTAAATATTTTAAAAGTTTCTGCATCTTTTATAATGGGGTTTAAAATGTCGAACAAGTCTTGTTTTGGCCATTTTTTTTGAGATTGCAGTGGCGATAATTTTTTATTTATCAATAGTTTTAAAACCTCGATTATTAACGAACATATGGCCACATCTGCCTTTGGGCATTCTTGAATATCGACCAAACGTATTTCAATAGCATTTCTGTCAAATCTTGCAATGGCCCCTCTTGAATTAAGGAAGTGGTGATCTAAAATATTATTGGAATCAAATGGTTTTACCGCTTTTTTTATAGGTTCAAAAACACTGGTGTAATAATCTACTTTTGTAAACACACGTTCAGGAATAACAGATCCTGCCATTTCTGGTATTTTCTTCTGATTCGTTTTGTAATACTCTAAGCGGGTATCTTTAAAGCCTGTTTTCTTTCCTTCTAAAATTGGAGAACTGGCGCATAAACCAGGAATAAGAGGCAACATAATTCTTATCGCCGCATGTAATTTTTCAAACTCTTTATCATCAAAAAAAGGCAGATTGATATGGGTACTTTGCACATTGCTCCAGCCATGACCTTTACAATTAAAGATTCGATTATAAAGTTCATAAATTTCATTATAATCATGTTTCCAAAGTTGTGTGTCTGTCAACGGATTCATTAATGGATGTGCAGCAGTGGGCAATAATGACGTTTTTAATGGCTTTAAAAGTTCATTAATTTCAATAATATTTTTATGAAAGCTATCGGACAGAGTGTCTAAACTTTTTGCAGGACCGTTCGTTTTTAGCTCAATAACGTGACCTACTAATTCGTTACTCCAAGCGATGTCTCCATTTTCGACATCAGAACATAACGAACCATTTTTTTTTGTTAAAACTTCATCTACAATGGGCGCTACTTTTAAATTGGAATTATAAACAAGCATATATTCAAGTTCAATGCCATATACCTCGAATAAATGATATTTAGTTTTCATATTAATCTAAACGGATTTTAAATGCATTAATAATTTCTGAATACACAGCATCACCATAATATCTATCTTCGACCCCAAAATCTATGTTTGGATTGTCATTGATTTCGATAACAACTGGAACATTATCAATCACCTTAATGTCAATGCCATAAAGACCTTTGCCCATTAGTTTAGCAGATTTTAAAGCCATTGAAAGCACTTTTTTTGGGACTTTTTCTATTGGCAAGCAATCGGCATTACCGTCTTGGTCATCTTTTTTCTTAGCGTCCCAATTATAAATTTGCCAATGATCTTTTGCCATATAATATTTACAAGCAAAAAAGGGTTTGTCGTCAATAATACCGATACGCCAATCGTAAGTAGAAGGACAAAATTCCTGAGCAATTATAAGCTCAGATTCTTTAAGCATTTGTGTTACTAACGTATTAAACTCATCTTCGGTCTTTGCCTTTTTTACGCCAAATGAAAACGTTGAATCTGGAGCTTTTAAAACACATGGTAATCCTGTTTGTTCAATAACATTATTCCGATTGTCTTTATGAACAATTACTGTTTTTGGAGTGGCAATATTGGCATTTTGAAGCGCTTCGGCCATATACACTTTATTGCAGCATTTTAAAATGGCATCTGGATAATCAATAATAGCAATTCCAGACTGCTGTGCTTTTCTTGCAAATGCGTACGCTTCGTTATTAACCTCGGTACTCTGTCTTATGAAAAGGGCATCAAACGATGATAGTCGGGAGAGATCTTTAGGTTCATTTTTTCTGCAACTTCAATAAACTTTTTTAAAGCTTTTGCATTACTTGGAGGTGCTGGGTCGTGGGGGTTGACCAAAATAGCTAAATCAAAATCTGAATTTGAAATTTTCGCTGTGTCATACCTTTTTTTAGAAAAATATTGATTTGCAAATACATGGACACTTTGCATGTGATCTTCAGGAATTTCAGATTCTGATATTACTTTAATGCTTTGAATATTCCATTTTGTTGTATGATTAAACTTTATGCGCAAAAAAGGAACTTGAAAATGTTTATAAAAAA
>CAXBHA010000520.1:0-2731 GCA_963974955.1 uncultured Yeosuana sp.
AATTTTAAATCCAAATAAAACAGATTTTGCAAAAGCTTGTTCAACACTTTTCTTTTCAAGCATATTATCTGTTATCGCTCTAAAATTTTGGTTTGGCTGTATAAGCAATAATTTATTGCCTGCCTTTACAAATTTAACGATGCGCTTGTCACCTATTTGGCCTCTATCCAATCCAATATCATTAGAACCAATACCGCTTGCTAGTGAATTGACATATAGAAATTCCTGATTTAATTTATCAACTTCCAAGTAAATTTTGTCTTGCGATTCATCATAATAAAAATTAAAATAACCTTGATAAGGTTCAGTTTTTTTATCTTTTAAAAATTGAGAAAATGAAGGGCAAGAAATAAAGATAAACAACGTGTACAGTGCAATTTTTTTCATGTCTAAATATTTGCTTATAAATCTATAAAAATATCTTCTTAAATCTTTTCAGATGCTCGTTTAAATCCTATTTTTGTTCAAAATATATTTTTAATGATAACTTCTGATCAAATCAAATCCCTTAAAACCCGCCTTGACAAACTTAGGCACTATCTTTGACATAGGTGCCAAACTTATAGAAATACAAAACGAAGAAGAACAAACTTTTGCACCTGATTTTTGGAATGATTCAAAAGCGGCCGAATTAGTCATGAAATCACTTCGAGAAAAGAAAAAGTGGGTTGAAGATTATAATACCGCGACTACCTATTTAGAAGAACTTGAAATTTTATATGAATTCTTTAAAGAAGGCGAAGCTACAATGGAGGAAGTGGAAACCAACCATGAAAGACTAGAAGACCTTCTAGAAGATATAGAATTTAAAAATATGCTTTCTGATGAGGGTGATAGTTTAAGTGCTGTATTGCAAATAACAGCCGGTGCCGGTGGTACCGAAAGTTGCGATTGGGCCAGTATGCTTATGCGCATGTATTTGATGTATGCTGAAAAAAGTGGGTTTAAAGTTAAAGAACTTAACTTTCAGGAAGGCGATGTTGCCGGTATAAAAACGGTCACTATTGAAATTGAAGGCGATTTTGCTTTTGGCTGGTTAAAAGGCGAAAATGGTGTGCATCGATTGGTTAGAATTTCCCCTTTTGATAGTAATGCCAAGCGTCATACAAGTTTTGCATCCGTTTACGTGTATCCCTTAGTTGATGATACCATTGAAATTGAAATAAATCCTGCCGATATTGAAATTACCACAGCGCGTTCCAGTGGCGCCGGTGGCCAAAACGTTAATAAAGTAGAAACCAAAGTACAGCTCACCCACAAACCAACGGGCATTCAAATATCGTGTTCAGAAACCAGATCTCAGCATGACAACCGAGCTAGAGCCTTACAAATGCTTAAATCGCAGTTGTACGAAATTGAATTACAAAAACAATTGGCCCAACGTGATGATATAGAAGCCGGGAAAATGAAAATTGAATGGGGAAGTCAAATTCGTAATTACGTTATGCAGCCATATAAATTGGTGAAAGATGTGCGAACAGGCCATGAAACAAGTAATGTAGATGCTGTGATGAATGGTGATATCAGACCATTTTTAAAATCCTATTTAATGACCATGGGGCAAAAGGAAGAAAATAATTCATTGTAACAAAAATAATATGATTAAAATATATCACAATAACAGATGTAGCAAATCTCGCATGGGATTGCAACTATTGGAAGAATCGGGTAAAAAATTTGAAATAATAAATTATTTAGAACAAATCCCTTCAAAAGAAACCTTAAAAAACATCATCAATTTACTTGAGATAAAACCCATTGAACTGGTTAGAAAAAATGAAGCGATTTGGAAAGAACAGTTTAAAGGAAAAGATTTAAGTGATAATGAAATTATTAACGCCATGATTGCGAACCCCAAACTTATTGAGCGCCCTATAGTAATTAATGGCACTAAAGCCATAATTGGTAGACCCACCGAAAAAATTTCAGAAATACTCTAATAAAAGAGGGTCGTTTTATTAACTTTTATTTAACTAAACAGCATTAAACCCTATTTAGTTTTGCGAGTCTAAATTGCAAACAATAATCATGACCAAATTTTTTATTACTTTTTTAGTGTTTTTTACTTCTTTTTTTTCAGGATTTGCCTTTTCAGAAAACATAAAAATCGAGCTTGACAAGGATATTACCATATCAGGAAAAGTTATCGACAAAGAAACAAAACAACCTCTAGAATACGCCACCATAAGTTTTTTTAACAAACGTGAAAATAAAATTGAAACTGGCGGCATTACAGATTCAAATGGCCTTTTTAATATTCCTGTAAAACAAGGTGTTTATGACATTACCATAGAATACATCTCATATAAACCGCAAAAAATTGAAAATAAGGCTATTTCAAAAGATGAAAATATTGGTACTTTTTATTTAGATATAAATTTAGAAGCATTGCAAGCTGTTGAAGTCGTTGCAGAGCGTACCAAGAAAATTTATAATGTTGGAAAAGACTTGACCGTAAGTGGCGGAACTGTTAGTGATGTACTCGATAATGTTCCTTCGGTTTCGGTAGATGTTGAAGGTAACGTGTCTTTGCGTGGAAATGACAATGTTAGGATATTGATAAACGGAAAACCTTCGGGTTTGGTAGGTTTAAACTCTACAGATGCCTTACGCCAGCTTCCTGCCGAAGCCATAGAAAAAGTTGAAGTAATCACCTCTCCTTCTGCACGTTATGATGCCCAAGGGACTGCAGGAATATTAAACATTATTTTACGACGAAGCAAGTTGCAAG
>CAXBHA010000521.1:0-2730 GCA_963974955.1 uncultured Yeosuana sp.
AATACAGAACAAACAGCAGGCATTGCAAAGACCACCGAAATCATTGACGACTCCATACAAAAAATGAAAGAGATTGTGTGGTCGCTCAACGAAAGTAATCAGAATCTGGAGGAACTCATTTATTACATACGTGGTCAAATGAGTGAAATGACAGAAAATGCCAAAATTAATTTTAAAAGCTGTCTTCCGGAATCTATACCAACTTTATTTTTTGGATGGGCAAGAAATAGAAATACCTATCTTTTGGTAAAAGAAACCATCAATAATGCCATAAAACACGCAAATGCAACTAAAATAGCTTTGGATTTTGAAATTGGTAAGGAATTTATCATTACCATTTCTGATAATGGCAAAGGTTTCGACACCAATAAAAAATATCCCGGCAACGGATTGAACAACTATAAAAAAAGGATTTTAGAGTTGAATGGACGCTACGATTTAAAATCTGAAATCAACAAAGGCACAACCGTTACTTTCTATGTCCCTTTTACTTCATAATTGCATGTTTTTACTACTCTAAATGATACAAACGGTTGATTGACAAGCGTCTGGTTATAGCATAATTTTATTGAAAATTAAAACGATAAAATTATGAAGAAAATCATTCTAACACTAAGTCTTCTCTTCTTAAGTGTAACCGTTTTTGCACAAACGCCAAAAAAAAACAAATCTGATGATAAGCCTCCTACGCAAAAAGAATTGCAAGCGATGATGAAAGAGATGGAAATGATGAATGACAGCATAAGTGATGAAGACAAGAAGGAAATGGAAAAAATGGGAATTAAAATGCCCGACATGAAGTCGTTGCAAAAAACAATATCTGGTGTTAGCGACGCCCAATTAAAAAAAGCTTGGGAAGAAGACAACCGTATTGTACCTGAAAAAGATGCTGCCAGAATTACTAAAGCGTTATCTATAAAGTTGTCCGATGCAGATTTGGCTGGTTTCATTTCAAAAACTAATCAAGCAGTTTTATTAAAATTATCAACAGATACCAAAACTAAGGGTCAATTACTGTTGCAATCCATAAAAACCCAAAAAGAATCTGTTGCTAGTTCAGCTATCGGATTTTGGATTGAAGGAAAACCAACCTTAGCATTATACCTCATGGGAGAAGCGGTTAAAGAAAACCCAACCAATGCCAATGATTTAAACAATTATGCGGCTATGTTAAGTATGTGTGGCGCAGAACAATTGGCTATTCCTATATTAAACAACATTAACAAGAAGTATCCTAAAAATAGCAGCATCCTTAATAATATTACCCAGGCTTGGTTAGGTTTAGGCGATATTGACAAGGCGAATAAATATGCTGATAGCACCTTGCGTATTGCCGCTTATCACCCGCAAGCAAATATGGCGAAATCTTTAATTGAAGAAAGTAAAGGAAACATTCCTGCGGCCATTACTGCAGCTAAAAAAGGTATTAAGAATTCGTTCAGTATTCAAAAGCAAAATAAATTGGAGAGTCTAGGTTATCAATTAAAATCCGAAGACCTTAATTGGGATAAACCAATGCCACAAGACCCTATGGGGCTCGAAAAATTTGTATGGCCTGAATACCCAACATCTGTTGAGCAAAGTATGGTTCTAGAAAAAAAATGGGAAGCTTTTAAAGATGTGTGTTTTAAACGATTGGAGGAATTACAAAGCAAATTAGATAAAGCAGAACAGGATTTGGAAACGATTAAAGAAAATCGTACTAAATTGATTATGCAAGACCCAACAAACTTACAAGGTTTACCTTATCCTCTTTCAGCAGTTAAAGCTAGTATTAAGCTTAACTATCTGATACAGCCGGATAATGTTCCTACTATGTCTTTTAGTTATCCTGAATATCAGCAACTAATGCAAGCATCAGGCGAAAAATTAGATGCGATTAAACAATTAAAGGCTGTAAAGGATAATGCATTTGGTGCAAAATATTGGAATCAATTTGGAGAGGGTTTACCAAATCCTCATGCTGCGGCTTGTAAAGATCAGAACGAAATCTTGAATAATTACTTAAGTGCAGCAAATGAAATTTTACAACAGGCCAATACTAACTGCATTAATATACTCCGCCGCAAAATAAGCGACCACCTGTACTATATACAATATACTATGTGGCCAGAAGACTTTGAACGGGCTAAACTTTTTGCACAAATTGCTTGGCTCGACTTTATTGCCAAACAACATGTAGAGTTTCACGACAGAAGCGTTTATTGTAATATAATGCCAGATAAAAAAAAGACAACAAGTACACTTCAAAATTTTGATGATGTTGCGTGTAAATATAAAAGCACCTTCAAATTTGGTGGATTAAGTATTACTCAAGAGTGTAGTAACATGGTGAGCAAATTTGATTTTGGGGGTGTGAAAATTGATTTAAAAGATAATGTGGAAACCATGCTTTACAATGGAACAGTCATCATGGGTGTTAGTAAAGGGATAGAAGGTCCTTTTGGAACTGAAATTGAGGTTTCCGGGGCTGGCCTTGTCGAATTTGACAATACTGGCATAACAGATGTTGGTGTTATTGCGGGAGCTGACGCCAAAGTTGCCGGACAAACCATTATTGGCGCAGAAGCTACCATAACTATTAACAATGGTCCTAGTATAGTTGGCAAAGGAATTTTGCAAGGAATCAATTATTAAAACACTTTAATCATGAAAAAGTTAATCACAATCTTAATACTAGTAGTTAGTTCAAACTCAATATTTGCCCAAACCTGCACAAAGGCTGACACT
>CAXBHA010000522.1:0-2725 GCA_963974955.1 uncultured Yeosuana sp.
AACTTAACTCCATTAAAAACGAGCAAGAATTGAAGGCCTTTGAGGCTCAACTTATAGACCGATTTGGCGAATTACCGGTTCAAGTTATAGATTTATTAAATAGTGTTCGAATCAAATGGATGGCAAGTAAAATTGGTTTTGAAAAAATTGTAATGAAACACGGTAAAATGGTAGGCTATTTTATTCATGACCAACAAAGTGGTTTTTATCAAAGTAAAGCGTTTACAAAAGTGTTGCAATTTGTTCAAACTAATCCAAACAGTTGCAAAATGAAAGAATCGCAAACACGAAACGGCTTACGTCTATTACTTTCTTTTGAGCCTGTTAAATCTGTTAAACAAGCTTTAACGAAATTACAACCTATAATGGCTTGATTATTGCCAAGAAATAAATAAATTTATATCATGCTAAAACGAGTTATATTTTCAGTTTTTTTATTGCCGAGTATTCTTTTTTCTCAGCACACTATAAAAGGAACATTTACGAATGCGGACGAGTATAAATATGCATTGCTTTATAGAATTTTGCCCGTTTCCAATGAATATGTTGCCAATTCTGAGATTAAAAAAAATGGAAGTTTTGAGTTACAATTAGACTCCACCGCTTCTGCGGGCATGTACAAAATAGTGTATGCCATCCCAAAAGAAGAGTATAATTTTGACATTATTTATAATGCTAAAGAAGATATAGAGCTTACGTTTGATTCGCAAAAAGGGATTAGCTATCAAGCATCCAACGAGAACAAATTGATGATGGGATACACAAGTAGTATGTCGTTAATAAGTAAAAGCATTTCTAATTTTTTCGGACAACAAAGCAAAGACACACTTGCACTGATGACCATTTTCAAAACCCAGAACGATACACAAGCAAGTTTTGAAGAGGCTGCCAAAGGAACCATAGCACTGCAATTTATAAAAGCCAATCGCCCTTATGTTCCAGATAAATTTCAGGACATAAAAACATATATTAAAAACCTGGAAGCTCATTTTTTTGACAATGTGGATTTTAATAATGCGACGCTTCAAAGCTCTAGTTTTTTAGTGGAACGCATGAACAATTATGTGTTCGGAATGATTATGGATTCCAATAATAAAACCGATAATTATAAGAGAAATATAGATTTGTTTTGTCTTGCCATGAAGGATGCGCCGTTGGCTATAAAAAGCAGCTTGCTATTACAGCTATGGCAAAGGATGGTTGATTCTGAATATGATAGTGTGGCTAATTATATTTCTGATACCTATTTAATTGCTATTGCTAAAGCACAAAATGACCAAGTTCTTATTAATGGTTTAATTCAATATAGAAATACGTCTTTACAAAGCAAAGCTCCGGACTTTAGTTTAGATGGCACCGATACTGGAAAAAAGCTAAGCGATTTAAATGGATCTGATTACTATGTTGTTGTGTTTTGGAGCAGTATGTGTTCACATTGCATGCATGAGATCCCTATTTTGGAATCGTTTGTAAAATCCCTTAAGAAAGATCAAATTCAAATTGTAGCGGTGGGTTTAGAAGATGATGATAAAACATGGTCTAAAACAATTAAGGAGTTCCCAGATTTTATTCATGTGATTGGATTAGGCAAATGGAATAATGCTATTGGAAATAAATATGATGTAACAGCAACTCCAACGTATTTTATTTTAGATAAAAACAAACGTATCATTGCGAAACCAGAAGATGTTGAAGCTTTAAAAAACTTTGTGTTAGGGAAACTTTAAGGATTTTTATATCTAGAAATTTAGTGCCGTAAGTTGGGGTCATTATTAAGTTTAGTAATGAGCTTTCAAAAAGTGTAGACTTTTAAAAATGATAAAAGGCATTTTCTAGATGCTCAATTCTGAATTTATTTGCTTCTTTTACAATGGCAATAATATCAAACCGCACTTCAACGTCTAAGTTGTTAACAGTTACATATTCATCAACAGCTTTTACAAGTCTTTGAATTTGTCTAGGTTTTACAAAATCTTGTGGATTTCCAAAATCGGCAGTTGAACGCGTTTTGACTTCAATAATTGCCAGTATATCTTTAAATTGAGCTATAATATCAACTTCGGCTTTGTTAAATCTATAATTACGTTCTATAATACGATAGCCGTGTTTCAAGAGAAAATCTACCGCAAGTTGTTCACCTTTTTTTCCAAGTTCGTTATGTTGTGCCATCTAGCTAAGGTATTAAATGTTTTCAATGTGAGATAATCCCGTTTTAATTGTCGAATAGAGAATTAATTAAAAGATTATTATTACTAAAGAAGCATATCCCTTTACCAATTTCCAAATAAAGTAGTACAAACTGAAAAACGAGCTATAGATAAAGAAAGCATAAAGGCTATTCTTAGTCTAAATCTTGATAGAAAAGAAAGCTTATTTCATTACAGAAATTATTTTTTAGCTTCTTATATGCCATCGTTACCAAACATATCTACTCATTACGGTATTGAATACTAAAATCTCTTTATTTTTTTCCGACCTTTTTTAGCTCGTTTGCGGATTACTTACTTGGAATACCTTGGTTAATTGGCTAGTTTTTTGTATTTTAACAAAGTGCATTTCATCGATTTTGTTATTTAGAATGAGTTAAAATAATCGTTAAAATTATTATCTGTCATTCTATTTTACATATATTTGGCTCTATATTTGCATGCTTTTTTTCAAAACAGCGACAAACCAATGGGATATACTAAATCTGAAATAGAAAAAATAGGCAATACTCTTATAT
>CAXBHA010000523.1:0-2723 GCA_963974955.1 uncultured Yeosuana sp.
TTTTGTTTCAACATTGTTAACATGTGACTACATCTCTAGTGGAACGGGATCTTTTAGTACTGCCTTTGGTGCTCATACCGGTATTGGTACATTGCCAATAATTTTATATGGAACCGAAGAACAAAAGCAAAAATATATCCCAAAACTGGCAACCGGCGAATGGTTTGGATCCTATTGTTTAACGGAGCCTGGCGCAGGAAGTGATGCCAATTCAGGCAAAACAACTGCGACCCTATCTAAAGATGGGAAAAGCTATAAAATCAACGGACAAAAAATGTGGATTTCCAATGCAGGTTTTTGTAAATTAATGATTGTATTTGCCCGTATTGAAAATGATAAAAACATCACTGGTTTTATTGTAGAATTTGATAAAAACAAGCCAAACGGAATTACCTTAGGTGAAGAAGAGCATAAATTAGGTATTCGCTCCTCTTCAACACGCCAAGTATTCTTTACGGACACCCTTGTTCCTGTAGAAAATATGCTTTCTGAAAGAGGCAACGGGTTTAAAATTGCCATGAATGCTTTAAACGTTGGCCGTATAAAATTGGCCGCCGCTTGTCTTGATTCTCAAAGACGCATTACAACGACAGCTGTTCAATATGCCAATGAAAGAAAGCAATTTAAAACACCAATTGCAGATTTTGGTGCTATTAAATACAAACTTGCTGAAATGTCTGCTAGTACCTACGCTGGAGAATCTGCTTGTTATAGAGCAGCTAAAAACATCGAAGACCGCATTGCACTTCGTGTTGCTGCAGGAAATACACATCAGGAAGCTGAACTTAAAGGCGTTGAAGAATACGCTATTGAATGTTCTATTTTAAAAGTGGCTGTATCTGAGGATGTTCAAAATTGTGCAGACGAAGGTATCCAAATATTTGGTGGAATGGGCTTTTCAGAAGACACACCAATGGAAGCTGCTTGGAGAGATGCCAGAATTGCACGTATTTATGAAGGCACCAATGAGATTAACAGAATGTTATCTGTTGGAATGTTAGTTAAAAAAGCTATGAAAGGTCATGTCGATTTATTAGGACCAGCAACAGCAGTAGCTAATGAACTCATGGGAATTCCTTCTTTCGACACACCAGATTATTCTGAGTTGTTTTCTGAAGAAAAAGACATGATAGCAAAACTTAAAAAAATATTTTTAATGGTTGCTGGTGCGGCAGTCCAAAAATTTGGGCCAGATTTAGATAGCCATCAACAGCTGTTAATAGCTGCCTCCGATATTCTTATTGAAATTTACATGGCAGAGTCTACCATATTAAGAACTGAGAAAAACGTAAAACGTTTTGGAGAAGACGCTCAAAAAGTACAAATAGCAATGGCAAAATTATATTTATATAATGCTGTTTCAACGGTTGAAAAAAACGGAAAAGAAAGTATTATATCGTTTGCAGAAGGCGATGAACAGCGTATGTTGCTTATGGGTCTTAAACGCTTTGTAAAATATGCCAACTATCCAGATATTGTAGATTTACGTAGGGATATAGCCGAAAAGGTAAAAGCCGAAAACAAATATTGTTTTTAATAACTAGTGACTAATTCAAATTGAAAAGCGCTTCGAATTCTTATTCGAGGCGTTTTTTTATTATTTTAGTGAAAAATATATCATGAAAAAATTATTGACGTTTGCCCTTCTCTTTTCCTTTCAAACCATAATAGCACAAACACAAGTAGAACTCTATCAAATTATTGATAGTATATCTCCACAAAAAATTAAAAAAAACATACAGACCCTTGTTGATTTTGGAACAAGGAATACCTTTAGTGATACCATTTCAAACACTCATGGTATTGGGGCTGCAAGACGTTGGATTAAATCTGAATTTGAATC
This sequence comes from uncultured Yeosuana sp., assembly GCA_963974955.1. Lineage (GTDB taxonomy): Bacteria > Bacteroidota > Bacteroidia > Flavobacteriales > Flavobacteriaceae > Yeosuana. Next base: position 1,844 of record CAXBHA010000523.1, read on the forward strand.
CATCTCTAAAGGTTGTGACCAATGTCTAAACGTATTTTATCAAAAGGATTTTGTTACTAAAGAAGGAAATGCTCGCGTTCCTCATAATGCTTGGGTAGTTAATGTGATAGCTATTCAAAAAGGCACTAAATACCCTAATAGATATATTATCATGAGTGGTGATATCGACTCAAGGGCTAGCGACACAATGGATTTTACAACAGATGCCCCTGGAGCCAATGATAATGCATCAGGTATGGCCGGCACTATTGAAGCAGCCAGGGTTTTATCAAAATACACCTTTGAGAATAGCATTCTTTATGTTGGACTTTCAGGTGAAGAACAAGGGCTTTTTGGAGGTGCAGGATTAGCTAAATATGCTCAAGATAAGGGTTGGGATATTATTGGAATTTTAAACAATGATATGATTGGAAACATTAAAGGTGTTGATGGAGTAATAGATAATAGATCCTTTAGGATTTTTTCAGAACCAGTACCACCAACAGAAACTGAACACGAACGGCAAATGCGGCGTTTTTATGGAGGTGAAGTGGATGGTATCTCTCGTCAGTTAGCAAGATATGTACATAAAACTGTAAAAATATACATGCCTGAAATGAACCCTATGATGGTGTACAGATTAGATCGTTTTGGTCGTGGTGGACATCATCGTCCATTTAATGACTTAGGTTTTGCAGGAATTAGAATTATGGAGGCTCACGAAAATTATACACAACAGCATCAAGATGTTAGAGAAGAAAATGGCATTAAATATGGTGATGTTATTCAACATGTCAATTTTGATTATGCTAAAAAACTCACTGCAGTTAATGCTATCAATTTAGCTAGTCTAGCTTGGGCGCCACCAGCTCCAAAAAATGTGGCAATTGGTGGTATTGTA
>CAXBHA010000524.1:0-2707 GCA_963974955.1 uncultured Yeosuana sp.
AAATCATATGCTTGATATTGTCACATTTCAGCTTCAACTCTTTAGCTGTGTCGATAAAAGCATCATCAAAAAACAAAATGCTACATTCTGAATCATTTAATGAATAAAGGTTTTCTTTGACAGACCACCTAATATTTAATGGCACCATAACGCTGCCAGACCAAGGGATCGCATTTAAACACTCAAAATATTTATCTGAGTTTAAAGCTAAAATAGCAATATGAATGCCTTTGCCTGCTCCGATGGAGGCTAGCACACTTGCTGATTTCGCTACTCTGTTTTTAACTTCATTCCAGGTGCGCTCCCTGTCAGCGAAAGATGTTCCAATAGTGTTAGGTAAAATAGTAGCATTTCGTTGTAAAGCTTGATAAAAGTGCATAGCAACCTCTTATTTTTAGGTTTAAGTATTCTAATTATTTATGGGTAAATTTTGCATAAAAGCCAAATATTGTATTTACGTTATAAAAAATTTACAAGTAGTTGATAGGAATAGAATAGTAATAATGCTAATTGTATACTCCAAAAACTAGCACGTAAGATAACCGCGATAATATTAGTTGAAATCATATGGATTACTGATTGAGCTATACGGGCATAAAGTAGGTAGATAACAGTTGAATTCATCATATCTAGTTGCTTAGAAAGTGCCGCCACAATGACTAAAGCACAGAACACTGGCAGCATCTCAAGACAGTTTAATTGGGCTCTTGTAAGCCTTTGACCAAAGCCAGGAGTATTACTGCCATCAGGATGAAAGTTATTAAGGGCAACTTTATTGCTACTCAAAAAAGTATAATAAGCTCTCATATTTAATAGTATAAAGCTAAGAACTAATGTCCAGCCAGCAAAGCCCGTTAACGCAAGTAAGGTTTGATTCATGTTTTTTCCTGTTTGTTATTTAAAAAGGATATTTTTTGATTTTGTTCCTGCCAAGCGGGCTATGTTCATTAATCACTGATTATTAGTATCCCCAAAAGCATCATATTGAATGATGCTTTTTTGGGTTAAGCCAGAACAATAAATAGACTTGAGGATTAACCTAATGAATCCAACAACAATTTAAGATGCACGGCCTAGCGAATAAATAATTTATAAACCAATTTATGCATAAATCCGCCAAATGGAGGAAACAAGAGGTGGGCGAAACTAATACGCCCTTTCTTTAAAATTGACTTGCCGTGAGAGAATGTTTTAAAACCCTCTTCCCCATGGTATTGGCCCATACCCGAAGCTCCAATGCCACCAAAAGGCAAATCATCATTGGCCACATGAAAAGTAGCTTCATTTATACAGACCCCACCTGCATGAGTGTTCAATAAAATTTCTTGCTGGAATGCTTTATCAAAACTATAAATATATAATGCTAACGGTCTATCATTTTTATTTATATAGTGAATAGCTTCTGCGGTATTTTTGTAGGTAATTATAGGGATGATAGGGCCAAAAATTTCTTGTTGCATCACTTTCATATCATCGTTGACATCAGTTAGCACGGTTAAAGGCATTTTTCTTTCTGTCTTGTTGATAGGTTCTGCAGTGAGCGGAATTATATTTGCTCCATGACTTCTAGCATTGTCTAACAAACCATTTAATCGTTCAAATTGGGCATCATTAATAATACTGGTACAATCTTTATTATTAGTGATTTTAGGATACATTTTACTATAAATTTTCTGTAGTTCTTCAACTAACACTGTGACTTTATCTTCAGGACAAAAAATATAATCAGGCGCTACACATGTTTGACCTGAGTTAAGAACTTTACCTAAAATAAAACGCGAAACAGCAAGTTTAATGTCTATTTTATCATCAATAATGGCAGGAGATTTTCCGCCTAACTCTAAAGTAACCGGTACAAGGTTTTTAGCGGCTGCTTGCATAACAATTTTACCGACATTGGTTGAGCCAGTAAAAAACAAATGATCAAATGCTAACGAAGTGAATGCCGTAGCTATTTCAACCTCACCTCCAATAATAGCAACTTGTTTTTGCTTAAAGACCTTATGAAGTAAACCGGCTAATAGCGTTGCTGTTACAGGCGTAAATTCCGACATTTTTAACATAACACAATTACCCGCTGCCAATGCCGTAGCTAAAGGACCTAAAGACAAAAATACAGGGTAATTCCACGGTACTACTACACCAACCACACCAAGAGGTTGAAACAAAATAGATGCTTTAGCGGGTTGAAATAACAAGTCTACTTTACGTTTTTTAGGTTTCATCCATGATTTCAAGTTTTTAATGGTGTAATTAATACCTGAAATAGTAGTGATAATATCGCCTATCTTTGTGTCATCAGCACTTCTACTACCAAAATCTTTATTTAAGGCCTCAACGAAATCATCTTGATTATCAAGCAGGAGCCTCTTGAGTTTTTTCAGATCTTTAACACGATCATCATAGCTCCGATAAGGTTCGGATGAAAAATAACATTTTTGTAATTCGAAACATTCTTTAACGTCATTTATGGTTTGAAGTACGTGCATATTATAAGTTTTCCAAGATAAGCATTTTTTTATTATTCAATTTAAACAACTGCATTGCATTAGCAATTTGCGCCAATATCTTATCGTTTATAACAGTGTAGCTTTAATGCCCTGCGGCTTTACTGTCTATATATTGTGGGGTAATAGGTTTATGTTCTCTATCCTTCAACATTTCGTCTAGACAAGCATTTTGGCGTAACAAAATTGTCTCACTACTG
>CAXBHA010000525.1:0-2706 GCA_963974955.1 uncultured Yeosuana sp.
TAAGGTATGAACCGATTCACTCAAAAATTCATACTCTCCTTCATTAAAAGTATCTAACATGCCAATTACATTAAGTAATGTTGATTTCCCCGAACCTGATGGCCCCATTATGGAAATAAACTCTCCTTCTTCTACTTCAAGATTAACATCTTTAAGTAAGAATATGCGCTGACCGCCTTGTTGTACCCATTTGAAAATATTATTTAATTGTAGTAACATTATTTTTAGTTTTTGGTTGTTCGTTAAAATTTGAGCTATTACTCTGTTCGTAAACTTTTTACTGGGTTGGCTCTTGCTGCCTTTATGGTATGAAAACCTATTGTTACCATTGCAATACATAATACACCAATAGTTGCAAATAGAAACATCCACCAAGTTACAGTAATGCCGTAGGCAAAATTCTGTAACCATTTTTCCATAAGCCAATATGCGATTGGAGATGCAAGTAAGACGGCAAGTAGAATTAGTATAAAAAAATCTTTTGATAAAAGTCTTATTACACTAATGGTTGATGCGCCCAAAACTTTTCTAATACCTGTTTCCTTTCTTCTTTGAACGGTCATGAAAATTGCTAATCCAAATAGACCCATAGAAGCAATTAGAATTGCAAAGATGGTAAATCCACTAAAAATCTGCGCCAACCTGTCTTCTGCTTGAAATTGGGCCTCATAAGCATCATTCAGAAAGCGATATTCAAATGGTTTTTCATTATCATACTTTTCATAAATTCTTTTCAACTGTTGAATAACAGAGGGCATATTTACATTTGATTTAACCTTTGCGAACAAATACCCGCCTTGTTCTTTCCATAATGCGTTTGGATTATTATCTGATGTAACCAACAAGCACAAGGCGTCTATTTTATTTTGAAGGGATGAAAAATTGAAATCTTTCAAAACTCCCTTTACTTCATACTCTCCATTAATAGTTTCTTCAATTACATTTTTATCGAAGGCTAATTTTTCTAATGCCGCTTCATTAAGTATTGCGGTAGTATTTTGATTAAAGTTAAAGAATGTTTCATCAGGCTTAGTTTTCCATTCCAGGCCTAACAATGAAACAAAGTTTTGATCCACATGAAATGTGGGTAAAAAAATATCCTCATCGGAAGTTTTGTTTTTAACGATATATAAATTATACCCACCATACATAGGATTCAAAGCTACACTTGACTCTTTTATTACTGGTAAAGAGGTGATTTCTTCTTTAAATGAAACTAAATGATTACCAACAGTTTTTTCAAAAGGTATCATTATTACATTTTCTTTTTGAACACCAGTTTCGGCATATCTCATAAAATACATTTGTCTATCTATAACAAAACTGCAAATTATAAGAACTATTGAAATCGAAAATTGAAAAACTGTAAAAAACTTTCTTACACTTATTCCTTTTCCATTTTTGAAAAACCTACCATTCAGTGCATTTATTGGCTTATATGCTGATAGAATTACAGATGGATAAATTCCAGAAAGCAAAACAGTAAAACAAAATAATAGCAACAAATATGTAATTATCTTAGAATTATAAAAAAAAGAATCATCTATCCTTATTTGTAAAAAATTAAAAAAATATGGCTGAACCATTGAAAAGAGGATAAAACCTAAAAAAAATGCAATACATGTATATAATGCAGATTCAACAAAAAATTGTGAGGCTATGGTCTTTCTATTAGCACCTAGTACTTTTCTAACCCCAATTTCCTTTGCCCGAATGGTTGAGCGAGCTGTAGAAAGACTGGCATAATTTATAAGAGCAAGTATTAAAATAAGAATGGCAATGAAAGGAAATATCTTTATGTATTTAATATTTGACGCACCTTCTGTTAGTCTTAATTTATTTAGAGATTTTACTTTATACCCAGTTCCCAAATGTTCTTTTTCTTCGCTATTTGCTTTCATCTTTAATAAATCTGACTCGACTGATAATGAGCTAACAGAATTATTTAATAAAATATAGGTAGAGAAAATAGGATCATTATTCTCAAATGATTCTTTTTCACTTTCAATCGAAATCAAACTTGAGACTGATGCTACAAAATCAAATTTAATACTAGAATTAGAGGGTACATTCTCAATTACCCCCGTCACTATAAAATTACTATCGTTATTATATTTTAGAATTTCACCTATTGGATCTTGATTTCCAAAATACTTTTCGGCTACTACTTCGGAAATTACAATTGAAAACGGACTATTCAATACTTGACTCTTATCTCCTTGAGATAGTTTAAAAGAAAAGAAATCGAAAAAATTAGAGTCAGCAAATATAAATTTTTCCTCAGAAAACTTTAACAGTGGCGATTTAGGGTTTTGTATTATTACACTTTCTGTTTCTGACTTATAACATGTTAAATCTTTAATTGATGGCAAACTTTCCTTTGCTAAGATTGCATCTCCATAGCCCATATAGGGCATTGTAATCTGATTATCTCCAAATTTTATATCAGTTTCAACTAAATATTTCCTATCCGAATTTTCATGAAAACTATCATAACTATATTCATGTCCAATATACAAGAGTATTAACATACAAACAGTAAGTCCAAGCGCTAATCCACTAATATTAATTAGTGAATAAATCTTATTTCTAAATAAGTTTCTCCAAGCAATTGTTATATAATTTTTAAACATTTTTCTTATCAGGTTTATTTACTCTGTTCGTAAACTTTTTACTGGGTTTGTATTCGCAGAGTTTATAGTTTTA
>CAXBHA010000526.1:0-2702 GCA_963974955.1 uncultured Yeosuana sp.
TAGGGCTATAATAATACCCGCAATAGAAAACTTAAAAAGGAGTCTTGGCTCAACTCGTATATTAACCTTGGCAATTTTTATATATGCAAATATCAAAACAGTAGCCATTAGCATTCTGAACCACACCAAAGGAATTGCTGAAATTGTAATTAATTCCCCTAAAATTGCGGTAAACCCTGCAATAAAAACCAAAAAATGTAGGTGTATGTAGTTTTTAAGTTTAGCGTTTTGCATTTTGTAACAAGTAAATGGCTAAAATACCAAAAATGACATTAGGAAACCATACCGCAATTAACGGTGGAAAATTGGATTGTTCAGCCATAACCCCAAAAACCTTGTCAAAAAACACAAAAATCATAGCAATACTAATACCTACAGCAAGATTAACACCCATTCCTCCTCTTCGTTTTATAGAAGATACCGCTACTGCTATAATAGTTAAAATAAATACGGAAACTGGAAGACTCCATTTTCGATAAAGCACTAACTGATACCTCCCTATATTTGAAGATCCTCGTGCTTTTTCTTTATCAATAAAACTGGTTAGTTCTCTATACGGCAATATTTCTGCTATATAAATAACGGGCGTCAAATCCTCAACATCGAATGAAAATAGTGTGTCTTTTCTTTGTTGATAATCTATCTCGTCATTGATATCGCCAATTGTTCTCTTAACATAATCAACCAATCGATAAATTGTATCCTTTTCAATATATTTTATACTCTTGGCACTAATTTTAAATTTCAATTTATTGTCCTCAATATGTTCTAATGTAAAGTTTATTCCTTGTTTATTAGTTACATCAAAACTACTTACATAGATAAATTCATTGTCATTTATTTGTCTAAACACATTTCTGTCTTCTGTGGTTTTTCTATCTGGATATAAATATTTATACTCAAACTCATTAAATCCCTTACTGGCAATAGGCGTAAGATACATTCCTAAAAACAAAGCGAGTCCTCCAGTAATTGAAGCCCCAAACATATAAGGTCTTAAAAATCTAGTGAACGATACTCCAGAGCTTAAAAAAGCAATAACTTCAGTATTATTGGCCAACTTTGAGGTAAACCAAATAACGGACAAGAATAAAAAAAGCGGAAATAATAAATACGCAAAATATACGGTGAAATTTAAATAATAAACTACAATTTCTTGTAATGGAACTTCATTGTCTAAAAATTTTCCAATTTTTTCTGCGAGATTTACGGTTATCCCTATTGGGATAAACAGCAATATCATCATGAAAAATGTAAACAAATAGCGCTTTAATATGTACCAGTCTAATATTTTCAAACTATAAACGTTTATTCATTTGATGCACCATAAGGTTTTTCCAAATAGTAAAATCTCCTGCTAATATATGTTTTCTTGCCTCGCGAACCAACCATAAATAAAATCCTAAATTATGAATCGTTGCAATTTGCATTCCCAATAACTCGTTTACAGAAAACAAATGTCTTAAATACGATTTGCTGTAATCGGTGTCAACAAAAGTAAATCCCATGTCATCTAACGGTGAAAAATCGTCTTTCCACTTTAAATTTTTGATATTCATGGTACCATGAGCTGTAAACAGCATCCCATTTCTGGCATTTCTTGTTGGCATCACACAATCGAACATATCTATACCCAACGCAATATTTTCTAAAATATTTATTGGGGTTCCCACACCCATTAGATAGCGAGGTTTATCTACGGGTAAAATATTACATACTACCTCGGTCATTGCATACATTTCTTCTGCAGGTTCACCAACAGATAGACCACCAATAGCATTTCCCATCGCACCTGAATTTGCAATATACTCGGCAGATTGAATACGTAAATCTTTATAGGTACTTCCTTGAACTATTGGAAAAAAAGCCTGATTATAATTATATTTTAAAGGTGTTTTCTCTAAATGGGTTATGCATCTGTCCAACCATCTGTGGGTCATGCGCATAGACCGTTTTGCATAATTATAATCACATGGATAAGGCGTACATTCATCAAAAGCCATAATAATATCTGCTCCAATACTTCGCTGAATTTCCATGACATTTTCTGGAGTAAACGTATGATAGCTTCCATCAATATGCGACTTAAATTTAACGCCTTCTTCTTTAATTTTTCTGTTGGCTGATAGCGAATAGACCTGATATCCTCCAGAATCGGTTAAAATATTTCGATCCCAATTCATGAATTTATGTAGTCCTCCAGCTTTTTCCAGAGTATCGGTTTGTGGGCGAAGATATAAATGGTACGTGTTTCCTAGAATAATATCAGGCTTGATATCGTTTTTAAGCTCGCGTTGATGTACTCCTTTTACAGAAGCCACGGTTCCAACAGGCATAAAAATAGGTGTTTCAATAACACCATGGTCTGTTGTAATAACCCCAGCTCTTGCCTTACTTTGTAAATCTTTGCCTTTTAATTCAAATTGCATATTCAAAAAATAATCAGTCGGCAAAGATAATTAACTAATAATTATATCGATTGTTATTTGAATAAATTCCTGTTGCCTCTCTAGAGTTTAGTCATTTAATTAAAAATCCCACTGGTTTAAACAATTTCAAAAGTTAAATCGTTGGTCAAAGGAAAATAATATCCATTTGGCAACGTTTTTGATGGTGTTGGGTTGTTTTCAATTGAATCAATATAAAATTAATTGAATGTCCGTATTCATTCATAATACCATTTTTGTCATTCAGAATGGAGT
>CAXBHA010000527.1:0-2702 GCA_963974955.1 uncultured Yeosuana sp.
GGAGGGGCTCCGGCAGGTTTTAGGGCAAGATGCTCTGGGTTAAAATCTGCGGCAGTCAAAATTTCCTGATTCAGTTTAGAGCCAAATGCCATCAGCGGGTTTGTGGTAGCAATTCCAGTATGCGATACACTAATATTGGGTAACAAAATGGCATTGGTCTGATTAAAATCACCCTTAGCGGATAACACATCTTGCTGTGCCATTTTTAACGTGTTATTGCGCTCCTTAACTTTAGCTAGAACTTCATCTTTTGTAATAGACTTAGTTTGCTGTGCAAGTCCAGAATAAAAGACGAATAACAATATTAATCCTAATTTATACTTCATCGTATTCATTTATTTAATACAAAATTAGGGTGCTAAAACAGCCTGTACAGTAACTAATGTTACCGAAGGAAATTTCTTTCTTGAAAAAATAGCTGTTTAAAAAGAAAAGGCACTCTTTTATAAAGAGTGCCTATTACAACCAACTGAAAATGAAATGTATATTAAGTTTATGTTTTAGGAGATTTAATAAAAATATTGAATAATAGTCCGCCCATTAAACCGCCGTAAAGTGTACTGTTTATTGGTTTGGAAGTAATGGCACAAGTACCACTAAGGCAACCAATTTCTGCGTAATACAAATACCCTGCAATAGCACCGATCACCACACCAATTGTGGTTAGAAAAATCCCTTTTTTAGTCATTAATTATTTGCTTTTCTAGTACCGCCATGACCACCAGCCACTACTAACATTATTTTTATGCTTAACCAAATGAACTTAAAAAATTGAATTATTGGGTTCATCATATAAAAGCGTTTCGATTTTGATATTCTCTGTGTCATTTTTTTGGTCTTAAGTTTAATTAATTTAAAATTTAGAGTACCCTTCCTTAAGCTATTCAGGAATTAGCCACCAAAAAGGTTTCATTTTTGCTTTATAGATAAAGGCATAGTGTAAGGCTAGTTTTAACCAATGTCCGGCCAACCCAATTTCACCAAAAGTTTTGCCTAATTGTCTACCTTGTGTTTCGGGATATTTGTGATAATCAGGTACAATAGGGTAGGTGGTAATACTAACGCCACTACCTTTTGTCATTCCATATCCTGCCGATGCAATACACGCAGCACCCATATTACCTAACGAACCTTTGTGGTGTAATTCTTTTTTTCCGTTAATAATATCAATAATATTATCTGCCACTAATTTTGCGGTAATACCAGAAGGCATTCCTGTTCTGGGTGGGGCTGGGGATATAGTTGTACCATTTTTGCTTACCCTAGGTTTTGAAATTGCATGAGGTGGAGCAAAAGCAATACCAGGTGCAAAAATATTTTTATAAGATGGATTCTGATACGTTTCAGGCCAATCTTGTACACTCCATTCTTCATATGGTTTAGGCGTATAATCAGCATCTACCAACATAAATCCTTTAAAGAGTTTTTCTGTGATGTCTTCGTTATTTTTATCAAACGCTTTAAATCCATGCCCTGAGAAAGCAGGTATTAGCATAGCAAAATCATAAGTTTCAGTATGGTATTCACCATCTAGGGTTTCATAATGAGCTATACCGTCTTCTATTTTATTGACCCCTGCACCAATTATCCATTTTATACCACGGTCTTCAAAAACCATCTCTACCATTTCGCTAGATTTCATGATATTGTTGCCGTAACTAAGTAGCATGCCATCCATACCAAAATCACCTAATTGATGCTCATTGGCAATCCAAACAACTTCAGCTTTGTCACGTACGTTATGTCGTCTCAGTTCTTGTTCAACATTTAAAATATATTCGAAAGCTGCGCCTTGGCATGTAGATTTTGCGTGACCAGTGCCAATAAGTATTTTTACTTTTTTACCTTGTTTCATTTCTTGAATCAAGTCGTTCAAAGCATGCCAGGCATGTTCGGCGTGGGTATATGTACAAACAGAATATGCTTTATTAGTTCCCGGATTTAAACCTTCAGTCATGTCAAAAGCTAATTTGGGACCAGTAGCGTTTATCAAATAATCATAGGTTACTTTTTCGGTTTGTCCTTTTTTCTCATCGTTTACATATTCAATTTTTACAAAAGGCTGTGTAACTTCGGCATCACCTTCTGGGTGAAACGTAGTTACTTTCGCTTGTTTATAACCGATGTTTTTTTTCTTGTATAACGGAGCTAAAGGAAATAGGATTTCTTTAGACTTCATTCTACCGATACCAACCCAAATGTTAGAGGGTATCCATTGGTAATTGCTATTTGGCGAAACGACTAATACTTCATGTTCTTTCGATAATTTTCGACGTAGATGAGCTGCTGCAACATGACCCGAGATTCCTGCACCTAATATGACTATTTTTGACATTTTGTTGAATTTTAATTTAGTGTTGAAAAAACAGTACCATTATTGAAATATAGATAGCCCTTTCAATGATATTTTTTTAACACTATAAAATTCAATATTTAAAGGAAGTTATACAGCAACTTTTGTTACATAAGAAGAAACCTTTTTATTATGTTACTTTTTTGTAACTCCAAACAGCTAAACCATTCATTACTAATGCGTAAAGCGTAGTTTTTAAAAGTTGCGGGAGAATATCATTTAGGTTAGAACCCTTAAGCATAACCATGCGCATAACCTCTACAAAATATTTTACAGGGTTAAATTCTGTTACTAATTGCGCCCATTTCGGCATACTTTCGATAGGCGTGAACAGGCCACACATCAAAAT
>CAXBHA010000528.1:0-2701 GCA_963974955.1 uncultured Yeosuana sp.
TTAGAGATTTATCAGCTAGAAAAGAATGTGAGCATATTAGCGACTATTTCGGGTGCTGGTCCTATGATTGGATTCCTTGGGACCGTAATTGGAATGATATTAGCCATATTTGAACTTGCAAATGCAGGAGGAACCATTCAAATGGATGTTTTAGCCAGTGGACTTTATACAGCTATGACAACTACAGTTGCTGGGTTAATTGTGGGAATTGTTGCGTTTATGGCCTATAACCATTTGGTTGTAAAAACCGATAAAGTAGTCTATCAAATGGAAGCAAATTCACTCGAATTTCTGGATCATTTAAACGAACCATCTTAGTATGAATATTAGAGGAAGAAATAAAGTATCGCCAGAATTCAATATGTCTTCAATGACAGATATTGTGTTTCTATTACTTATATTTTTTATGATAGCATCAACCTTGGTTTCTACAAGTGCAATTGACATTTTATTGCCAAAGGCAAGTGGGAAAACTGAGAATAAAAAATCAATTGCAGTTAGTATTAAAAAAGATTTAACCTATTATATCGGCCAAAAACGTGTTGGTGAAAGTGTTTTAGAATCAGAATTAGTAGCCGCACTTTCAAATGAAGACAAACCTACGGTCGTTTTACGTGCTGAAAAATCGGTACCTGTAGAAAATGTTGTGAAAGTTATGGACATTGCTAACCGAAATAAATTTAAAGTGATATTGGCAGTTAAGCCAAATGATTAATTCCTATAAATAGTTTTATTTTTCCCTAATGAAATATTTCGAAACTAAGCACGAAAGGGATTCTGCTAAATTAACAACAGTGATTATGCTTATATTAATTATGTTGTTATTTATTGTGGGAGCACCTTATATGGATCCACCTATAGAATATGGCGTTGCTGTGAATTTTGGCACATCAGATTTTGGTCAAGGCGACGTTCAGCCCTTAAAACCAATAAAATCTGAACCTAAGGAAATTAATAAACCTTATGAGCCTGAAGTTTCGAAGCCTGAACCTACAAAACCTTCGGTGGCAAAAGAAGACGTGTTAACACAGGAAAATGAAGAAGCAATAGCTATCAAAAAACAAAAACAAGCAGAGGCAAATGCAAAAGCCGTTGCTGATGCTAAAGCAAAGGCCGAAGCTGATAAAATTGCTAAAGAAAAACGAGAACAAGATGAAAAAAAGAAAAAACTTGATGCTTTAATAGGCGGTGTAAGCAAATCTGAAGGAACTGTTACTGGTGGAGAGGGTAACGACAATAAAGATGGAGATAAAGGTCAATTGGATGGTGATCCGTATGCGCCAAGTTATTTTGGTTCTGGAGGATCAGGTAGCGGTGGTGTTGGATATGGACTAAATGGTCGCGGAAGAGCTACGTATCAAACACTTAAACAAGATTGTAATGAATCTGGTTTAGTTATTGTAAAAATCATTGTTAATAATAATGGTAACGTAATTGAAGCCATCCCAGGATTTAAAGGAACTACAAATACGGCGTCATGTCTATTGGAACCTGCAAAAAAAATAGCATTATCTCATAAATGGGCACGAGACGATAACGCACCTGCAAAACAGATTGGTTTTGTGAAAGTAAACTTCCAATTGGGGCAATAAAAATGACGTATCAAGCTACTTTAGATTGGATGTTTTCTCAACTTCCAATGTATCAACGCCAGGGTAATTCAGCCTTTAAAAAAGACCTATCAAATACGTTAAAATTCTCTACCCATTTAGGTTCCCCAGAAAAACAGTTTAAATCAGTACATGTTGCAGGAACTAATGGGAAAGGGTCTACATGTCATATGCTGGCATCTATATTACACGAAGCTGGTTATAACGTTGGGTTATATACGTCACCTCATTTAAAAGATTTTAGAGAGCGGATTAAGATTAATGGTAAGCCTGTTAGCAAGCAGTTCGTCATTCGATTTATAAATAGCAACAAATTGTTTTTGGAAAAAAACACATTGTCTTTTTTTGAAATGACCGTGGGTATGGCCTTTGATTATTTTTCAAAAAAGCATGTTGATATTGCTATTATCGAAGTAGGTCTGGGAGGACGATTGGATTCAACAAATATTATACTGCCTGAAGTTTCAGTAATAACAAATATAGGTCTTGATCATACACAGTTTTTAGGCAACACCTTAGAAGCCATTGCTTATGAAAAGGCGGGAATTATAAAACCTAATATACCAGTCGTTATAGGAGAGACTCAATTAGAAACTCAGCCAGTTTTTAATGCAATAGCAACAAAAAATAAGTCTCGCATAATTTTTGCAGACCAGAAAATTGAAACGGTGTATAAAAGTGATTTAAAAGGACTGTATCAAGCAAAGAACATTATTACAGTTGTACAAACGGTTAAGGAACTTCAGTATTTAGGGTATAAAATAGCACAAAAACAACTTGAAGATGGGTTAAAAAATGTTATAAAAAACACAGGATTAATGGGGCGTTGGCAGCAGTTACAATTAAACCCTAAAGTTATTTGTGATACAGGTCATAATAAAGAAGGCTTAATGTATGTTATGAAACAAATTGCTAAAGAGAGTTTCGACTCTTTGCACATCGTTTTTGGTGTTGTGAACGATAAAGATTTAGGGTCTATAATTCATTTATTACCTAAAAAAGCTACGTATTACTTTTGTAGACCCAATATACCAAGAGGATTAGATGTACAGGAATTATATCTTAAATTTAAAAATTTTGGATTATATGGT
>CAXBHA010000529.1:0-2696 GCA_963974955.1 uncultured Yeosuana sp.
AAAAAAGTGTCCGATCATTTTAAAGAACAAGTGGTATTGACAATCTATCTAAAAGACACTTCTAAAGATGTGGAAATCAATCAACTAGAAAAAAGTTTGGCCATGGCAGATTATGTAAAAACCACAGAATATGTTTCGAAAGAACAAGCTGCCGAATTTATGAAAGCCAAAAATGGTGAAGATTTTATGGATTTTGTGGGTTATAATCCTTTACAAAACTCTATTGATGTGCATTTAAAAGCAGATTTTGTAACTTCCGATAAATTAGAAAAAATTACTGAAGAAGCACTTAGCAAAAACTTTGTGGATGAGGTAACCTATGATAATGATTTGGTAACTTTAATGAACAATAACGTAAAAAAAATAAGTTTTTGGGTATTATTAATTAGTGGCATCTTTACGTTAATAGCTGTTTTATTGATTAACAGTTCCATACGCCTTTCCGTTTACTCCAAACGCTTCACCATAAAAACCATGCAAATGGTTGGTGCCACCAAACAGTTTATTAGGAGACCTTTTGTTTGGAAAAGTGTCCGTTTAGGTATTATTGGTGCTCTTTTGGCAATGGCTGGAATGGCAGTAGTGCTATTTTATCTCAATAAAACATTTCCAGAATTGGAATTATTAAATACTCCAGTATTGATAGGCCTACTTTTTGCCTTTGTATTTTCCTTAGGAATCATCATCACATGGATTAGTACTCATATTGCAACACAACGTTTTTTGAATTTAAAAACAGATCAGTTATATTATTGACTATTGGCTATTGGGAAAACAAATTACAATTGCATTAACACAAATATTTTAAATAAATAAGTTACTTTGCAACAAGATAAGTTATAAATCATGGGAGAAAAAAAACGAAAAGAAGCCTCAAAAAGCATTTTTGTGTTTGGGAGAAAAAACTATAAATTTATGTTTATAGGCATTGCTTGCATTGCACTTGGTTTTATTTTAATGTCTGGTGGCGGAAGTGACGACCCAAACGTTTTTAACCCAGAAATCTTTAGCTTTAGACGCATTCGTTTGGCACCAATGCTTGTTCTTATTGGTTTCGGAATCCAGATTTATGCCATTTTATTGAATCCTGATAAAGAACAATGAATAGTATAGACGCTATTATTTTAGCGATTATTGAAGGCATTACCGAGTATTTGCCCATTTCGTCAACAGGGCACATGATTATCGCTTCATCCTTTATGAAAATTGCAGGCAATGATTTTACTAAACTATTTACAATTGTTATTCAACTTGGCGCTATTTTGTCTGTGGTTGTGCTCTATTGGAAGCGATTTTTCCAAAGTCTTGATTTTTACTTCAAATTGATAGTCGCTTTTATTCCATCTGTTATTTTTGGATTGCTTTTAAATGATATTATTGATGAGCTATTGGAAAGCCCCTTAGTAGTAGCCATTATGTTGATTCTTGGAGGTTTTATTTTGTTGAAAGTTGATGACTGGTTTAAAGCCAATGAAATTATAGACGAAAAAAATCCTGAAAGCCATACTAAAATAAGTTATGGTGCTGCTTTAAAAATAGGGTTTTTTCAAACTATAGCCATGATTCCGGGAACATCGCGAAGTGGCGCCAGTATTGTTGGTGGTATGACCCAAAAATTAAACCGTAAAACAGCGGCCGAATTCTCTTTTTTCTTAGCCGTACCGACCATGTTTGGTGCAACAGCTAAAAAATTATACGATTATTATCAGGCTGGTTTTCAACTTAGTAGTGATCAAATAAATTATTTGATTATAGGAAACATCATTGCATTTGTGGTGGCCTTATTAGCTATCAAATCATTCATTGATTATTTGAGTAAAAAAGGATTTAAACTTTTTGGTTATTACCGAATAGTCTTAGGAATTGGGTTGTTAATTATTCACTATTTTATTTACCCTTTAACAACCGTTTAATGTTAACTACTGAAGATTATCTTTCTGGCCAAGTACTTTTAATTGATAAGCCTTTGCATTGGACATCGTTTCAAATAGTAAGCAAACTACGTTATGAAATAAAAAAAACCTTCAAACTAAAAAAAATAAAAGTTGGTCATGCAGGCACTTTAGACCCTTTAGCTACTGGGTTATTAGTGATTTGTACCGGTAAAATGACCAAACAAATTGACACGTTTCAAGGACAAGTTAAAGAGTATACAGGCACTTTGGTTTTAGGAGGCACAACACCTTCTTATGATTTAGAAACAGATATAAACGAAACATTTTCAACCAAACATATTACTGAAGATTTAATACACCAAACCACAAAACAATTTATAGGTGACATTGAACAGGTTCCACCTGTCTTTTCTGCCTTAAAACAAGATGGGAAAAGACTATATCAATATGCAAGAGCTGGCGAACAGGTTGAAATAAAATCTAGAAAAGTACATATTCAAGAATTTGAAATCACCAAAATTGATGACTTACATATTGATTTCAGAGTTATTTGTAGCAAAGGCACTTACATACGCTCATTAGTCCATGATTTTGGAAAAGCACTCCATTCTGGGGCACACTTATCGGCTTTAAGACGAACCAAAATTGGTGATTTTAATGTACATGATGCTAAAGGTGTGGACGACTTTTTAAAAACCTTGTATTCGGAATGATTCTTGATATGAATTGCTTGTAAAAACTCTATTTATGAAGCAAATTTTGAATGTCCATATTCATTCATAATACCATTTTTGTCATTCA
>CAXBHA010000530.1:0-2695 GCA_963974955.1 uncultured Yeosuana sp.
ACCCCCAACCCTCAGAGCCGAAATCTGATATTCTATCCAGTTGAACTACGCAGCCCTTTTATGCCTTATTTTTTAGGTAACTTAATATTTTAGATTACACTAATTTTGCTTTAACGATGTTTGATATGGTTTTACCATCTGCCCTTCCTGCCAATTCTTTACTAACAATCCCCATCACTTTCCCCATATCTTTCATTCCTTGCGCTCCTGTTTTTTGAATGGCTGCTACAACAACTTTCGTTATGTCCCCCTCACTCATTGCCTCTGGCAAAAACCGACTAATAATCTCCGCTTCCGCCAATTCTGGATCGGCTAGGTCTTCCCTACCTTGTTCTAAAAAAATTGATGCACTATCCTTACGTTGCTTAACTTGTTTTTGAAGTAAATTAAGTTCTTGCTCTTGAGTTAATTCCTCTTTAGCACCACTTTCTGTCTGAGCTAATAAAATAGCCGATTTAACAGCTCTTAAAGCCGTTAAAGCAGTCGTGTTTTTGTCCTTCATTGCAATTTTCATTGCGGTCATAATATCGTCTTGTAAACTCATTTTTATTATAACTAATTAATAAAGTGCGAAGATACTAAGAAAATAAGATTTGGACTATCTGGATTATAAATTTTATAAATAAAAATAAACCCGAAAAGCTGAGGGAAGCTTTCCAGGTTTGATTAAAACATGTGTACTAAACAGTTTTTATTTTAATCAACATTGTCATGTAAAAACGAATTATTACTTCTTAGCTGGATTTCATCATTATCGTCAAGACCAATACTGGTTCTTGATATGTCTGTTTCAGAAGAGTGTTTTACTTCTTTTAAATCTACACCTTGACGCTTATAGGCGGGGACTTTTTCAATATCATCAATCTTGGCATTATTGAATTTATAATTAAAGTCCTTCATTTTTCGTCTTCGCTCTGCGGCTCGTTCTTTAAGCATATCTGAAATAGGACTGTTCATTGGGTCAATCTCATTATCCGAGTCTTCGACAATAGCATTTGAAATTACTTTCTTCTCAAAAACTATTTCTTGATCATAGCCCTCAATAAGTTCTTCCTTGATATTGGGTTGCTTTTTGTTCATTTTAGATTCTACTTCAATATAGTCGTCTAAGGCGTATCTAACGTCCCCTTTTTCGTTTGATTCTGTAACCGTTATAAGTTCTACATAATCGTTTACCGAAATCTTTTTAACCTCATCATCAAGCTTATATTCAACTGTATCGTCGTCATGAGTATTGACAACCTCACTATTTGATAATGGTAAATCAAATGTTAATGTGATCTGTTGCTCTTCTTCAATGTCATCTTCTACAGTTTTAGTTTGAGTAGATCTAATTGTTGCTGGTTTAATAATAAAATCATCTTCCTCTTCAAAATTGGCCCTTACTTCATCATAAACCACCTTAATGTTTTTAATAAGTTCGGAGGATGGAATCAAATCCATTTCATTTGAAAAATCGATACTCTTTTTCTTATCCAAACTGGTTCTCGCATCAGTTTTATCATCATGTTCCTCTTCTGCATCTTCTAAATCATGTTTAAATACAGATGATTCTTTTTTCTCTTTTAATTCAACAATTGGTGCAATTATTACCGGTTCGCGATCTTTAGGGCTTAATTCTTGATCTTCTAAGGAATGTATTACCTTTTTTGCTTCTGTATTTGAGATCTCGTCTTGTTGTTCTACATTAAAACCAGTGGCGATTATTGTTACAGCAATGGATTCTTCTAGAGATTCGTCTTCACCTACCCCCATGATAATATTAGCGCCATGACCAGCTTCGTTTTGAATATGATCATTAATTTCGCCTATTTCATCAATGGTAATTTCATCAGATCCTGAAACGATAAGCAGCAATACATTTTTCGCTCCAGTTATTTTATTATCATTAAGTAATGGCGAATCCAATGCCTTTCTGATGGCCTCTTGAGCACGGTTTTGTCCAGATGCCAAAGCAGACCCCATAATAGCCGTTCCACTATTACTTAACACAGTTTTGGCATCGCGTAAATCGATGTTTTGAGTGTAATGGTGCGTTATAACTTCTGCAATACCACGAGCAGCTGTGGCTAATACCTCATCGGCTTTTGAAAATCCTGCCTTAAATCCAAGATTTCCATAAACCTCCCGAAGTTTATTATTGTTAATTACAATTAAAGAATCTACAACCCCTCTTAAATTTTCAATGCCTTGTTGTGATTGTTCAATACGCATTTTCCCTTCAAACTGAAATGGCATCGTTACAATTCCAACGGTTAAAATATCTAAATCCCTAGCCATTTTTGCTATAATAGGTGCGGCACCTGTACCGGTTCCACCACCCATTCCGGCTGTTATAAACACCATCTTGGTATTTGAGTCTAACATATTGGTAATGTCATCAAAACTTTCTAAGGCCGATTGCTCTCCGATATCCGGATTAGCTCCAGCTCCTAGCCCTTCGGTTAAATTAACACCCAATTGAATTTTATTGGGAACTCCACTATTTTGAAGGGCTTGGGCATCTGTATTACAGATGTAAAAGTCTACTCCTTTAATGCCTTGTTGGAACATGTGATTGATGGCGTTACTGCCTCCACCTCCAACACCAATAACTTTAATGACATTCGATTGGTTTTTGGGCAAATCAAATGCAATACTTTCGAATTCTTTTTTGCTGCTCATAAATTCTGTTTTACTGGTATTAATACTAAAT
>CAXBHA010000531.1:0-2691 GCA_963974955.1 uncultured Yeosuana sp.
CTGGAGGCTATGTTAATGGTATGGAAGGTTCTGATTATTCGGGTTCAGGTTGGGGCTTAAAATTCGATTATTTGATAATCCACGAATCCGGTCACGAATGGTTCGCCAATAACATCACTTACAAAGACATGGCTGACATGTGGGTTCATGAGGGATTCACAACCTATGCTGAAGCCTTGTATGTTGAATATCATTTTGGAAAAAAAGCGGGAGAAGAGTATATCAAAGGATTATCCCAAAATATTTCCAACGACATGCCAATTATTGGAGATTACGACGTTAATGACACCGATTATACTCAAGACATATACCTTAAAGGTGCGACCCTTTTACATACCTTGAGGCAAGTCATTAATGATGATGACAAGTGGCGAGCCATTCTCACCAGTTTAAATACAGAATTCTACCATAAAACTGTTACTTCAGCAGATATTGAAAATTATATAGCTAAACATTCTGGTTTGGATTTAAACAAATTCTTCAATCAATACTTGAGAACCACACAAATTCCAACATTAGAGTACTACTTTAAAGATAACATATTTGCCTATAGATGGATAAATGCCGTAACTGGATTTGATATGCCATTGAAAGCAAAACTCGATAACCAAGAGCAATGGATTAAACCATCGATCAATTGGACGCATGAGTATACAAAAGACCCTAAAAAGGAATTGACTATCGATCCCAATTTTCATGTGGCCAGTTTCAGAAATATGAAAGAAAAATAAAAAAGTAAATAAAAGCACAAAACAACGCATATAACTATGTTGTGCGTCATATTGAAAAACAGAAAAACTCAATGAAAGAAAAATAATTTTTACGGAGAAGCTGAAAACCGATTAGAGTAGGCATCACTAAACAAAAAGAGACCAAAATGAAATCAACTTACAAATTCCTAATTGCGGTAATTTGCATCGCAATCTTTTCGACCGTTTCAGTTTTCGGACAAATAACTGAAAAACAAAAACTTTTATACAAAACAGGAAATCCGGCAGAATGGCCTAAAGACCAAGATGCGGTTGTGTCTGCTCCAGAGAACCACAAAATCTTATTGGAAAACGAGAGTGTAAGAGTCCTTGAGGTTACACTAATGCCAAATGAAGTAGAACCCGTTCATCATCATCAATGGCCAAGTGCTTTATATATTATGGAAGCAGGAGATTTTATTGACCGTGATGGGGAAGGAAATATAATTATGGATACGCGCCAAATACCTGACCCTTTGGTTTTTCCAATGACAATGTGGAAAGGCCCAGAAGCACCACATTCAGTTGAAAATTTAAGTGATACTAAACCTATCCGACTGATAAGGGTGGAAATGAAAGAATAAACACCCAAGTTTTGACTTCGGAGATGAAAAATACGAACGCACAACAATGTATAGTGGATAGTGCTTAACCTAAGACAGTTGCACTTTTCAAGATACACAAAACCGATATGTTACCAATAGATGGCAATATGGTAGCCATGTCGTTTTACGGTAAGGAACACATAAAAATAAGTACGGTGGTGTTCCCGCTACAAACAAAGTATTAAAATACAGGGGCATGGCTTTCTTTAAAATAAAAAAACCGTATTGCCGAAGTTTAAACACACGCTAATTAAATAACGCAATTTTTAAAAATAAACAACTTAATAATTCCTAAAAAACAGAACAATGAAAACAAAAAAATTTACAATCGTATTAGCTTCTCTAATTTTAATAACTGTATTAAATAGCTGTAACGAAAAAGCAAAAGAAACAGCAAAATCAGCAACAGTGGAAGAGCTCGGGCAAATGAATAGGGACTTTGCAAAAGCCATGAATGCACAAGATGCCGCAGCAGCTGCCAAGCTCTATGATGAGAACGCATCTATTTTACCGCCAAATGAACCAATGGTTACCGGACGCGACAATATTCAAACATACATGCAAGGATTCCTAGATGCCGGTTTTGTGGAAGGCTCCGCAAAAACTTTTGATGCAAAAAGCGATGGCGATTTAGGCTATGAAGTAGGAACATTTAAACTTAAAATGAAAGCTACAGATGGCACCATAAGCGAAGAAACCATAAAATATATTGAATTATTGGAACGTAACACCGAAGGCAAATGGATGTCAATTTACGGTATGTGGAGTGCCAACGAATAATTTTAAATGATACACTAACAATAAAATCGAAAAACATGAAAAATATAGTTAAATCGTTTCTTGCAATCCTCCTAATTGGTTTCACTTCTTGCACCAATGCTAAACTGGAAAAAAACATCCAAATGTATACGAGTACATGGGATAAAATTATTAATGATGGTAATTTAGACCTGATTAATGACACAAACTTCACAACCGACATTACACTTATCATGAGCCCTGAAAATATAGTGGGCATAGAAAACACCAAAGCCTTTTACAGCAATTATATAACAGGGTTTTCCAACATTGAATTCACAATAGTCGATGTATTTGGCCAAGGTGACAAAATTGTAAAACACTGGAATTTTAAAGGCACCAATTCTGGAGAGTTTTTCGGAATGCCCGCAACTGGCAAATCAGTAAATGTTGATGGTGTAACACTAGTAAAAATGAAAGATGGTAAGATTGCCCAAGAACAGGACTTTATGGATAACATGATTTTTATGCAACAATTAGGTGTGTTGTCTTCTCCAGAAAATGTTCAAGTTATTAATAATCTATACAAAGCATTTGAC
>CAXBHA010000532.1:0-2690 GCA_963974955.1 uncultured Yeosuana sp.
TTTTACTGTCCCCGCCTCTATACCTTCAGGCCTTTCAGTAGTATTTCTCATTACTAAAACAGGTTTTCCTATACCTGGAGCTTCCTCTTGTATTCCTCCAGAATCCGTAAGAACAAGATAACTTTTACTCATTAAATAAACAAATGGAAGGTATTCTAAGGGTTCTATAAATAATACATTATTTAATAACTTGTTTCCAAATACCTCTTCAATAGGTTTTCTAACATTTGGATTTAAATGCATGGGATATAAAAAATCTACTTCAGGATATTTTTCTGCTAACTCTTTAATAGCTAAACAAATATTAATGAACCCTTGTCCAAAATTTTCTCTTCTATGCCCTGTAATAAGAACTAATTTTCGATTATTATCTATCCAACTTTGTAATTTTGAATTTGAAATTCCCATATTATCTAACATAGAAAGAATTTCATTTTTGATGTTTGCGTTTTCATCAATTTGCTTTAAAACTAAATGAAGTGCATCTATTACGGTATTCCCTGTTACTACAATCTGGTTATCGTTAATAGATTCATTTATTAAATTTTTCTTACTTAATTGCGTTGGTGCAAAATTAAACGTAGCAATACGACTTGTAATTTGACGATTCATTTCTTCTGGCCAAGGAGAATAAATATCCTGAGTTCTTAATCCTGCTTCAACATGCCCCACTTTTATTTTTTGATAAAATGCGGCTAATGCCGCAGCTGTAGATGTTGTTGTGTCCCCATGAACTAATACAATATCAGGTTGCACTTCTTTTAATATTTTTCTTAAACCTAATAGTACTCTGGATGTAATATCATATAAATCTTGGCCTTGTTTCATTAAATCGAGATCAAAATCTGGTATAATTTTAAAAAGATTTAATACCTGATCTAACATTTCCCTATGTTGTCCAGTTACACAAACTATTGTTCGAAAATTTTCCGGATATTTTTCTAATTCCTTAATTAAAGGCGCCATTTTAATGGCTTCAGGTCTTGTACCAAAGACAAGTAATACTTTTTTCATATATGTTTTTTTAATGTTTCTAAATGAAAAAACTCTATTAAAAATTCTACATTCTTAACACCAATAATTCTCATTAATTTTCTTTTAGCTTCAGTAAGCCTCTTGGTTTTTAATGGCATCCAAGATCCAGAAAAATGATGAATACAAAAAGTATTATCCGTTGCTTCAATTTTTCCAGTTACTTGTGATTTTGGACAGAAATATTCTTTTGGAAACAAATGTACTTCATTCGCAACTACCTGGTATTTATTGTTTGGAATAAACCCCAATTCTTTAGTCATTCTGCCTATTGTAAAAGTGTTTGTCAATGTATCCATATTACCGTCGGGCATTATAAAGGGACGTGTGTCATAATATGATAGGAGATATTTAACCCAATTTCCACCTTTTAAACTGGCCATCAAACCAGTAGGTATATTTGTTTCATCCTCAAATCCAGAAAAGGCTGGAAATTGAAGAAAATAATCTATATTTTTAATAACTTCCACATCTGTATCCATATAAATACCTCCATAATTAAATAAAGCATGTAACCTCACATAATCAGTAACAAATGCGAATTTTCTTGATTCATAGGCTTGCTTTGTAAATAAATTACTATTTATGTCAAAAGAATCTTCATTCCATAAATAGAGCTCATAATCAGGTAACTGTTTTTTCCATGATTCTATACAAATTTCTGCTAATTTTGGCATTTTTCCTTTTCCAAACCAGCAATAATGTATAACTTTTGGGATCATTTTAATTTTTTAGTTATTAATAAAATTTTGGCACTTTATTTTAAGATTATTGACTATATCAATATGACTCTCTAAATTCTTAATTCGAATATTTTTATCAATTTTATGATTTAAATCAAAATTAGTAGAAAATACTCCATTTTTAATATTGATATCAATACGGTTGAATAAGTCTAAAATTCCATTGAAACGACATGAATCTACAAAACTATCAAAACCATTTATAAAAATAACTGGCGTCCCCATGGCTAAACAGGGTAAGGCACAATGGATTCTTGATGTGATTACCAGTTTTGCTTTGGCATATCTATTTAAAAGGTTCTCAGCCATTTTGAATTTTTCAACATCAGAATATTTATTAGCTGGCGGTTCTTGATTAATATAGATTGCAGAATCTAATAATTCTTTACTAATAATTTTTTTAAGATGTCGTTTTTTCTTATTTAATTCAAAAATTTTACCGTTTAAACTGTTCCTTAAAGTACTTTTTAAATCGTAAAAATGTCTATCTAACTTTGGGTAACTATATAAGGGATCTACAATGTATATAGCATCACCACGTTCTGGATCCGCTGCTTTATAGGTGTCCAAAGTCAACGTTAAACAGCCTGAGAAGTATGCTTCTATGCCTTTTGATTTTAAAGTATCGGCGGTGAATTGATCTCTGCAGCCAATGGGTTGGTGTTTTTTAAGATAGACTATTCCCTTTTCGTTCAGCATAAAAGGTGCCGCCGTATTATTGATATGAAACGACACAAAAAGGGGTATAATGTCTTCTGAAGGCACCCAATTGTGAATATTGTGCGTAAACCAGCCGTTCATGATCACTTTGAGTTTAGGGCCTTTATATTCCGCTAGTTTTTCCCTGTTCACATACACATCTACACGAGGCAGAAATTGTTTGGCAGCCAAACTTTGAATGTTGTCGCCAACATT
>CAXBHA010000533.1:0-2690 GCA_963974955.1 uncultured Yeosuana sp.
ATGATTAACAGGGCATTCCATCCCTGTGCTGAGCGCAGCCGAAGTATGACCTATAGAAAACAAATAAATATAAACATATGAAACACCCATGAGAATCAAGCTTCACACACACGAGGATGATTACTCAGGGTGTTCCATATAACCGAAATATATAATAAACATAAACAGATGAAACATATTTGGGTATTTATTTTCTTAGGAATACTCTCGGGTTGTAAACAAAACAAAGGCAGCAATGCGGTACCGGATGTAGAAAATAATAGTGTTGAACATGTTAAAAGTGATTCGAACAACATAGAGTTGGATGTTTATGATTTTAAAGAGTTCAAGAAATTCTTAAATAAAAAAGATGATAAAATTCATGTCATTAATTTTTGGGCTACTTGGTGCGCGCCATGTGTAAAGGAGCTACCATATTTTGAAGCCTTAAATAATAAATATGGCAATAAAGATGTGAATGTTATGTTAGTTAGTTTGGATTTTCCACATTTGTACGATTCGAAATTGAAGCCATTTATTGTGAAAAACAACTTGAAATCCAAAATAATTGCTTTAGATGATGTTGATATGAACTCTTGGATACCTCAAGTAAATAAGGATTGGTCTGGTTCAATTCCCGCAACCATTATCTATAAAAATGAAACAAGTAAATTTTTTGAACAATCATTTACTTATGAATCCTTAGAAAGAGAACTATTAAAATTTAAAAACGAAAAATAATGAGAACATCAATTTTATTGTCTTTTATGATTATTGTCTTTTTTAGTGATTTCAATCATAATGTAAGTAAAGATCAAGGATATCAAATTGGAGATGTGGTATCCGATTTTAAATTGAAAAATGTTGATGGTAACATGGTTTCCTTGTCTGACTACAAGGACGCCAAAGGTTTTATTATTACGTTTACCTGCAACACATGTCCATATGCTATTAAATATGAAGATAGAATTATAGCTCTTGATAAAAAATATGCTTCCAATGGGTATCCAGTTATAGCCATTAATCCAAACAATCCTGTAGTCCAACCGGACGATAGTTTTAAGGCAATGCAAAATAGAGCCAGAGAAAAAGGCTTTACATTCCCTTATTTGGTGGATGAGGGACAACAGGTATATCCTAAGTTCGGAGCTACCAAAACACCACATATGTTCGTGGTTAAAAAAACAAAACAAGGAAATGTTGTCAAATACATTGGCGCCATTGACGATAATTATAAGGATGCTACTGCTGTAAAAAACAAGTATGTTGAAGAAGCGGTCGATGCTCTGTTAAAAGGAGAAGAGATTGAACAAAAAGAAACAAAAGCAATAGGTTGTTCAATAAAGGTTTAGTTAAACAGATGAAATTCAACACTGATTTTTTTGCAATAAGTTATTAAGATATCTTATTTTTGCCTCTCATATTTTAAAAAAATGGAAGATTTATCACAAGACGAGTGGGTTGAACAACTTGAAGGCGACCATAATTCAGTGATTCTAGATGTAAGAACAGATAATGAAGTTGCCGATGGAATGATCCCAAAGGCAATGCATATAGATTTTTATAGAGGACAAGATTTTATTTTGGAATTAGAAAAATTAGATAAAAGTAAAAATTACTACGTATATTGTAGATCTGGAAATCGCAGCGGTCAAGCTTGTAAAATAATGAGCCAATTAGGATTTGCAAACGCTTATAATCTAATTGGGGGAATACTTCGTTGGGAAGGAGAAATCGAATAATTAAATTAGAAAAATGAAAAACGTATTAAGTGCATTTGGGCTTATTTTTTTACTTGCAATAACAAGTTGTAAAGGCCAGTTAAATTCAGGAATACAAAATATTTCTGCTGAAGAAATGCAAACACTGTTGAAAATGGATGATGTGCAATTAGTGGATGTTAGAACACCAGAAGAATATCAAATGGGACAAATAGCAAACGCGCAAAACATAAATTATTTTTCTCCAACCTTTGATGAAGATCTAAAGAAACTCGATAAAAACAAACCAATAATAGTATATTGTAAAAGCGGCCAACGAAGCAGTAAGTGTTCTGTGAAACTTTTAGAAGCAGGTTTTGTAAAAATATATAATTTAGAAGGTGGTATCACGCAATGGCAACACCAAGGGCTTGAAATCAAAACAAAATAAAAAACCTCTCATAATGCACTGCCCCCAATAAGTTAAACGCTATTTGGGGGTATTTTTATGCTTTTATAATAATATACCCAGTTGCCAACAAGCCAAAAAAACGAAATAATTACCAAATTGGTAACTTTTTTATTATATTTGCGTCAAACAATTATAATGTGAGAGTAATCGCAAAACGAACTTTACGAGATTTTTGGGAAAAACACGCTGATTGTGAAGAACAATTAAAATCGTGGTATAGAGAAACTGAAAAATCCGAATGGAAGAATATTAACGAATTAAAAGATGAATATCCGAGTGCAAGTATTTTAAAGGACAATCGAATTGTTTACAACATCAAAGGGAATAATTATCGATTGATTGTAAAATTCAACTTTGAATACGGAATATGCTGGATAAGGTTTATTGGAACTCACGCAGAATATGACAAAATTGACGCAAATAACATCTGATTATGAAAATATTACCGATTAGAAACGAAAAAGATTATCAAAAAGCACTCAACAGACTTGAGGATATTTTTCATGCAAAAAAAGGAACGGAAGATGGAGACGAATTGG
>CAXBHA010000534.1:0-2690 GCA_963974955.1 uncultured Yeosuana sp.
CAAATAGATAAAAAATAAAACCCGTTGATTTTATTTTTTATCGGACATTAATGATTTTTTTAATTCTTTTCTTTAAAATATAAAACAAAAAAATATGTAGGTTTGCAAATTAATTTAGAAAAGCATTTATGAAGATTTCATATAATTGGTTAAAACAATTTATCAAAATTGATTGGACGCCAGAACAGACAGCCGAATTACTTACCGATTTAGGTCTTGAAGTTGAAGGTATTGAAACATATCAATCGGTTAAGGGTGGTTTGGAAGGCGTTGTAATAGGCAAGGTATTAACTTGTGTGAAACACCCGAATGCCGATAAATTAAAAATAGCTACCGTTGATATTGGAGAAGACATCTCACTGCAAATTGTTTGTGGTGCTCCTAATGTGGCCGCAGGACAAAAAGTACCGGTTGCAACTATTGGAACAACCCTGTACTCTGCTGAAGGCGACCCATGGACAATAAAAAAAGGAAAAATACGAGGCGAAGAAAGTCATGGCATGATTTGCGCTGAAGATGAACTTGGATTAGGAACTTCTCATGATGGTATTATGATTCTTGAAGATCGCATTCCAATTGGAACCCTTGCCTCAAAAATTTTTGAGGTTGAAAACGACCAAATTTTCGAAATAGGCTTAACCCCAAACAGAGCAGATGCCATGAGTCATTTAGGAGTTGCCAGAGATGTAAAAGCAGGCCTTCAACAGCGTGATATTATTCTTGAACTCATTACGCCATCATTAAGTGCGTTTCATACAGATAATCGATTATTGAAAATTGATGTCGATGTAAAAAATAAGGAATTAGCGCCTCGTTATTGTGGTGTTACAATTTCGGGCATTAAGGTTGAAAGTTCTCCTTCATGGCTGCAACATCGTTTAAAAGCCATAGGTATAAATCCTATAAATAATATCGTTGATGCCACGAACTATGTATTGCATGATTTAGGGCAACCTCTTCACGCTTTTGATGCTGTTAAAATTAAAGGGAATAAAATTGAAGTTAAAACTTTAAAAACAGGCACTAAATTTGTGACTCTTGATGGCATTGAACGTACTTTATCCGATGAAGACTTAATGATTTGTGATACAGAAAAACCAATGTGTATTGCCGGTGTATTTGGTGGTTTACATTCAGGTGTTTCAGAATCGACGACAAGTATTTTCTTGGAAAGTGCCTATTTCAATCCTGTAAGTATTCGAAAATCTGCAAAACGACATGGATTAAATACCGATGCATCATTTAGGTTTGAACGTGGTATTGATCCCAATATGGCTGAATTAGCATTAAAACGTGCCGCCCTTTTAATCCAGGATATTGCAGGCGGTGAAATTTCAAGCGATATTATTGATGTTTATCCTCATAAGATTGAAGATTTTCAAGTTCGGTTGAGTTTTGAAAATGCCAAAAAATTGATAGGAGAAGAAATCCCTAAAGATGTCATTAAAAACATTTTAACCTCTTTAGAGATAAAAGTAAATAATATAACCGAAACCGGATTGGGGTTAACGGTGCCGGCATACAGAAATGATGTACATCGAGAAGCCGATATTATTGAAGAAATTTTAAGGGTTTACGGATATAACAATATTCGAACAACCGAAAAATTAAATGCTTCTATTTCCAGTTCTTCGAAATTTGAAGATCATAAAATTCAAGATGTCATTGGAAACCAGCTGGCGTCTCAAGGTTTTTTTGAAATACTATCCAATTCACTTACAACCCCAAATTACGTGTCGTTAAGCGACAACTTAAAGAATGAGCATAATGTCATTATCTTAAATCCATTGAGTAATGATTTGTCGGTATTACGACAATCGCTGTTATTCTCTGGATTGGAAGCGGTATCCTATAATATCAACAGAAAACGACTTGATTTAAAACTGTTTGAATTTGGCAAATCGTATCATGATTTTAATGGAAAAAGAGCAGAGCAAAAACATTTGACTTTATTCGCTTCTGGAAACCAGAATAATGACACATGGTTATCAACAAATAAAAAAAGTGATTTCTTCTATCTTAAAGGTTGTATTTACGCAATTTTAGAGCGCATAGGGATTACAAGATTTCAAGAGTCTCCAATAAGTCATGATTTATTTAGTGAAGGATTATCATTACATATGGGGAAAAACACCTTAGTAGACTTTGGGTTAGTAAAAAAACCTGTTTTAAAATATTTTGACATATCTCAAGAGGTTGTATTTGCAGATTTTAACTGGGATGCGATTTTAGACCTTATAAAACGAAACAACATACTTTTTAAGGCGATTCCTAAATATCCAGAAGTGCGTCGCGATTTTGCGTTGCTTTTGGATGATAAAGTAAACTTTAAAGATATTCACACCATTGCGAATAAAACCGAAAAGCAACTTCTTAAAAACGTAAGTTTATTTGATGTGTACCAAGGTGAAAATTTACCTCAAGGCAAAAAAAGTTATGCCGTTAGTTTTACGTTACAAGATGAAAACAAAACACTGACAGATAAGCAAATAGACAAAATAATGAATAGCCTCCAAAACAATTTTGAAAAAGAACTTGGTGCTGAATTAAGATAAAAACCAAGTAACTACTTTATAATACAAAAAAAGCCTTTCAAATAATTGAAAGGCTTTTACTTTTTGGGTGGAAGACCGGATTCGAACCGGCGACCCTTGGTACCACAAACCAATGCTCTAACCAGCTGAGCTACA
>CAXBHA010000535.1:0-2689 GCA_963974955.1 uncultured Yeosuana sp.
GCTAAAACCAGCTGGTAACTTCAAAAGTGTTGCACGCAATTGGTTTTCATTGTGACTTCCCCATAAAAATGCAGTTTCTACATTACTTTTTTCTGTTACCCATTCTATATCCTTAGCGTTCAACCAAACCAAGTTGGTTTTATCTACATTTATTGGCCGTTCGCCATTATCAAATGCTTCAGAAGTTGGTTGTACCAAATATGGACCTTCTTGAATATCCAAAAAAGCCATATTTTCCTCACCATCTGCCGCAGTAATATGTGCTTCCCCTGCTGGTTGTTGCCAATAAGAACCTGCTGGCAACCATTGTTTCTCAGCATTTTCATCATCATTATGTAACAAACCTTTAATTACAACACCTCTATAAGTAATGTTGTGTATGTGTGGTGGAGATGAAAATCCTTTTTTAAATTTTACTAAAAATCCTGCAGGTTCATTTTTTGTACGGTCTCCCCAAAGTTTTCCCGCAGCCGGACTTCTATCGCCACGTAGTGGATTTAACCAACCCCATTCTACCTTGTCGGCGGTTACTACCTCATTTTGAGATTTTGCCTGATCCGTTATTGGTGTTTGTGCACTTGCATATATTGTTGTTGCTATTGCCAATCCAAGTAATAATGTTTTTTTCATTTTGATATTTTTTGATATATGAATATTCGCTAATATTGTTTTGCTGATCAAGCTTAAAACCCCTCTAGAACAATTTTGCCTTTTGCTTTACCCGTTTCTAAAAAAGCGTGTGCTTTTCTAAGGTTTTCAGCATTTATAACACCAAAATTATCTCCTAATGTGGTTTTAATTACACCTTGATCTATAAGATCGGAGACCTCATTTAAAATGTTATGTTGCTCTATCATATCTTCTGTTTGGAACATAGAACGGGTGAACATCAACTCGATATGAGTAGAAACCGCTTTCCCTTTAAAGGGCATTACGTTTAGAGATTTTGGGTCATCAATAAAACCGAATTTACCTTGCGGTTTTATCAACTTCGCAATTTCGTCAACGTGATGTTCTGTTGCATTTAAACTCACTACATATTCTGGCGCAGCTAAACCGTATTTTTCGAATTCCCCACTTAATTTATTGCGGTGGTTTATAACGCTATCAGCACCCAAATCTTTTAACCAAGATGTGGTTTCTTCCCTAGAAGCAGTACCAATGATATTCAGTTTTGTTAGCTTTTTGGCCAATTGTACTAGAATAGAACCAACACCACCAGCAGCACCAATTACCAAGATGGATTTGTTGGCGTCGTCTTTAGAAACCTGTAATCTGTCAAACAACATTTCGTAGGCTGTGAGTGTGGTTAAAGGTAAGGCTGCAGCCTCGGCATACGTTAAACTTGAAGGTTTTTTGCCTACAATACGTTCATCTACAATTTGAAATTCAGCATAACTACCTTGACGCGTAAAATCGCCGGCATACCAAACTTCATCACCAACATTAAAAAGGCTCACATCATCACCAACTTCTCTTACAATTCCCGTAGCATCCCAACCAATTACTTTCCAGTTATCTCCTTCTACAGGCATACCTGACCTAACTTTGTAATCTGCCGGGTTAACAGAAATGGCTTTAATTTCTACTAGAATATCCCTTCCAGTTGCTTTTGGCGTATCCAATTCTATGTCTTGTAGAGATTTTACATTATTAATTGGTAAATTCTCCTTGAATCCTATAGCTTTCATAGTCATTTTTTTAACTAAATACCTTCCAAATTTTTCATACTTCGGTACTTTCCCAGGGGTGTTATTTTCTTAATATCGAATTATTTCCAGGTTACAATTTCTTCAAAATCCCTTCTAGTTTTGGGGAACTCTGGGGCTGCTTTCCTATATCCAAATGCCGCCATATAGGACAGCCCGTATTTTTCCGTGTCTACCCCAAATTTTTCCTGTAATAAGGCTTCCGCCTTTTCTTGATGAAAGCCTTCAATGGGACAACTATCAATACCTATCAATGCGGCTGAGGTCATCATATTACCCAAGGCAATATAAGTCTGCTTTGAAGCCCAATCGAACAGCTTCTGATCATTATCCAGATTAAAGTCGCGCTCCTGGAATTCCCTATAAAATTTGGAATACATTTCTATCACCTCCGCAGGCAATTGTTTTACATCCTTCATCATGGACATGATGTAGTCCGAATCCCATTTGGTCATTGGTGCCTTCATGCTCAAGCCCAACACAAAATGACTGGCAGTATCCAATTTTACCGGCGCTCCCCAAGCCACAGGTTTTAGGGCCTCCCTCAACTCTTTATCCTGTACTACAATAAAATGCCAAGGTTCAAAACCGAAAGAGCTAGGTGATAAATGTGCCGTTTCCAAAATAAAGTCCATATCGCTATTAGATACTTTCTTGGTAGCATCAAATTCTTTGGTTGCATGTCTAAATTGAAAAGCATTTATAATCTCCTTTTTTGAAAAATTTGGTGTATTCATTTTTTATAATTTTTGTTTCCGATTAAATTCAGGCACAAAGTTACCTGCACTTATCATGTAATTTTTGGTAAAACCATTGGGTATTTATGTACTTTTAAAGGTTAATTGGCTCTTAAAATGAGTCCATATACTTATTTTATTTAAATTTGACCTTAAAATAGTTAAAAATGCATGTTCTACAGACATACAAACCTTTTGAAATACAAGAAATTGAATTAAGGGAATGGAAGCAACGGCCCGTTA
>CAXBHA010000536.1:0-2687 GCA_963974955.1 uncultured Yeosuana sp.
GAATGACAAAATCATTATGTTTTCAGACTTATGGCAAATTACGGACATTCAAATTGATAATCACAAATTGCCATTCAATTAATTTCATTTAAACGCATAAGTTTTTGTAGTTTTATAATCTTCAAAAATAACATCCATGTCTGAACAAAAACGTCTTTTTCTGGTTGATGCCTATGCCTTAATTTTTAGAGGTTATTATGCCTTTATAAAAAACCCAAGAATTAACTCGAAAGGTGTTGACACATCGGCCATTATGGGTTTTATGAATTCGCTACTCGACGTTATAAAACGTGAACGGCCCGATCATTTAGCGGTTTGTTTTGACCGTGGTGGCAGTATTGACCGTGTTGAGCTATTTGAAGCCTATAAAGCCAATAGAGATGCGACTCCTGAGGCTATTAAAATAGCGGTTCCTTATATAGAAAGCATTTTAAGGGCCATGCATATTCCTATTATGGTCAAGGAAGGTTTTGAAGCCGATGATGTGATTGGAACCCTCTCGAAACAAGCAGAAACAGAAGGTTATAAAACCTTTATGGTCACGCCCGATAAAGATTTTGCACAATTGGTAAGTGACAATATTTTTATGTACAAACCTGTTTTTGGGGGCGGTTATGAAACTTGGGGCATTGAAGAGGTGAAAAAGAAGTTTGAGATTGAAGATCCTTTACAAGTGATTGATTTTTTAGGGATGATGGGCGACTCCTCAGATAATATTCCAGGGCTACCTGGTGTTGGGGAAAAAACAGCTAAAAAATTCTTGGCCCAATACGGGAGTATGGAAAATCTGTTGGCCAATACGCATGAACTAAAAGGCAAAATGAAGGAAAATATTGAAGCCAATAAAGAGCTTGGTGTACTTTCAAAAAAACTGGCCACTATCATGCTAGACGTTCCTGTAATCTTTAATGCCAAAGATTTTGAATTAAACCATCCTGATATTGCTAAAGTTACCGATATTTTTGAAGAATTGGAATTTAGGCAATTGCTTGCTAATTTTCAAAAAACCTTTGCTACTGAATCGGAGCCAAACCCTTCTGAATCCTCTAACAATAAATCTGCCCCAAAAGAACAATCCAAAGAAACTGTGGCATCTTCTGCTAAAGCCGGTGCTGGTCAATTTTCATTATTTGGTGGTGATGAGAACGCGACCGTTTCAACACCGTACAGTTCAAGACATACAATAGAAACAACGTCCCACTTTTATCAAAGTGTCGCCTCTGGGATGGCTACCAAACTGTTTATTGAAAATTTAATGAAACAAGCCAGTGTCTGTTTTGATACCGAAACCACTGGTCTTAATCCTATTACTGCCCAATTGGTTGGCATTGCTTTTTCTTGGGAAGCTGGCAAAGGCTTTTATGTGCCTTTTCCAGAAAAAAGGGAAGATGCTCAAGTTTTGATTGAACAATTGCTCCCTTTTTTTGAAAGTGAGAGTATTCAAAAAATTGGCCAGAACTTAAAATATGATATTAAAGTCCTTCGGAAATATAATGTAAATGTCAAAGGAACACTTTTCGACACCATGTTAGCACATTACCTTATTAATCCAGACATGCGCCATAATATGGATGTGTTGGCCGAAACCTATTTAAACTACACACCTGTTTCCATAGAAACACTGCTTGGTAAAAAAGGAAAAAAACAATTATCTATGCGCGATGTTCCCTTGGAACAACAAACCGAGTACGCTGTTGAAGATGCCGATATTACACTGCAACTTAAGGAACATTTTGAAAAAGAATTAGGCGACGCGAATACACAAAAACTTTTCGATGACATTGAAATCCCTTTACTTAGTGTACTTGCCGATATGGAATTGGAAGGTATTAATCTAGACCAAGAATTTTTAAATTCACTGTCTAATCAATTAGACAGTGATATCAAATCCTTGGAAACAACTATTTATAAAGCTGCTGGAGAGGAATTTAATATTGCTTCACCAAAACAATTGGGAGAGATTCTATTTGATAAACTGAAGTTGGTTGATAAACCTAAAAAAACAAAAACCGGGCAGTATGCCACTTCCGAAGATATTTTAAGTTATTTGGCTAAAGACCATGAGATCATAAAACATATTTTAGAATATCGTGGGCTTGCAAAACTAAAAAGCACTTATGTAGATGCCTTGCCGGCACAGGTAGAACCACTTACAGGACGTGTTCATACAGACTATATGCAAACGGTTGCTGCCACAGGGCGATTAAGCAGTAACAATCCCAATCTTCAAAACATTCCTATTCGCACCGAACGAGGCCGTGAGGTGCGAAAAGCCTTTATTCCCAGAGATGAAAATTATACCTTATTATCGGCAGATTATTCTCAAATTGAACTCCGCATTATCGCTGCTTTAAGTGAAGAAGACAATATGATTACTGCTTTTAAAAATGGGGAAGACATTCACGCTTCTACCGCTTCAAAAGTATTTAATGTCCCCTTAAAAGAGGTGACGCGCGACCAGCGAAACAATGCAAAAACCGTAAATTTTGGGATTATCTATGGGGTTTCTGCCTTTGGCTTAAGTAATCAAACCGATTTAACACGAGGTGAATCAAAAGAGTTAATTGATACGTATTACGCCACTTACCCAAAACTGCGACAATACATCAACGATCAAATCCGTTTTGCGAGAGAACATGGTTATGTACAAACCGTATTGGGCAGGCGACGTTATTTAAAAGACATCA
>CAXBHA010000537.1:0-2685 GCA_963974955.1 uncultured Yeosuana sp.
TGGAAACCAGGTATAAAAAGTACGATATCGCTTTCAGGTGCTGATTTGATAAAAGCCAAAAGCGTCACGCCAATTGCCGACAATATGATGCGACCAGGTTTCGAAGTTCCAAAGGGTCTTGAAGCCACCTATTTTTCTGCTTATCTGGGATTCAATAACAACTTAGGGAACAATTTAGCACAATACTACTATATCAATAGGTTCAATCATTTTATGTGCTATAATAACCAAGTAACTCGAAACCCCGATTCCCAAATAATACTGCGAATTACTTTTAATGATCCTGGTATCATTTTTTCTCGAGATGTTTTACCTGGTGAATGGCAAGAAAACGAAAAAGACCATTTTGGATGGTTGGATAATTTTCCTGACCAAAAAAATGGCATTATTTATACAAAAGCTACACCAGATTCTGCTCAATTTACAAGACAACCCGACCGATGGTTACTTACTTACGATGGGAAATTGCCTTATGCCTATGTAACCCGTTTGGAGTATCTACAAAAACGAAAAGAAAAACTGGATAAATCATATATAAAAGAAAATGAGCTTACGAAAAGCATCTATCCCATACGACCAAAAGCTGAACAGGAAAAAGAAAAAGCCGAGGTTTTGCAAAAATATAAAGACGAGGCTGCTAAAGGCTATGGTGATTGGACCAATAGATACCTTCAAAATTATCAAACCGACGAACAAAAGCAAGAAGTGTATTTAAAATCGAACGCTGAAAATTATCAGAAAAGCATACGAGCAGTTGATAATTTGTTAAAAATGCCTGAAAAGGAATTACAGAAAACGGCCATTGTTAGTGACCTTGGAGAGTTCACTGCTTTTAGTAATGAAGGTGATGTAGGAGCACATATCCTAATAAAAGAAAACCCCGAATATTACAATAGTAAGTTACCAAAAGCAGTACCACAGGTCATTTTTGTGACACTAACACGCTACGACGGAAGCAGTAAACCAAATTATATTACAGTATATAATGAAATTATGAGTCGACTTGATTTAGAAAAACTGAAAGGACTACTAGGTAAATAACAGAAATTATGAAAACGGTAATTATTAATCTAAGTTTCCTTTTATTCATTTCCGCAGTAATTGCTCAAAAGGAAACATTTGACCTTGTTACATATAACGCGCCAAAAGGATGGGAAAAAGAGCAAACAAATGACCTTGTGAGTTATACTTATGTAGATAAAAAAGATAATTCATGGTGCCGCATAGCAATTTTTAAAAATATCGCAAGTCTTGGAAATATTGAAGCCGATTTTAAACGAGAATGGGATTCTTTAGTAGTGAAACAATACCATGCAACCAGACCACCGCAAATAAGTATAGAACACGCCGAAGGTTGGGATATAAAAAGTGGCGCTACTAATTTCACGTTTAATAAAGATGAAACCGCTGTTGTATTAACCACATTTTCGGGCTACGGAATTTGTTTAAGTATTATCGCAATAACACCCTATCAACGCTATTTTAAAGATCTAGAAGATTTAATGGCTTCCATAGAATTGCAAACCCCAAACATAAATCAAAATAGCACAAATACTTTACCTGATGGAATTCCACTAATAAACGGGAATTCTAGCTTCACTTTTACAACCACTAATTTTGACGATGGTTGGACGGCTATAGTGCAAAAAGACTGGGTAGAAGTAACCAAAGGAGGCCTAAAAGTACTATTGCATTACCCAAATGACAACATTAAAGCAGCCAATACAGATTTAGATGTGTTGTGTGCAGCTGCTTGGAATGTGTTGGTGGCACCTCGTTACAGTAACATTCAAAACTACCAACTAACTCCTGGTGTTATTGAATATGAACGTCCCTATTTCGCACAAGCAGAACTAACTGATAATGCATCAGGGAAACAGGTTTTTGTTGCTCTTTTTAAAAAAGGGACAGGTTGGATGGAATTTATTTCCCCAGATAAAAACTCCTTTTTAAAAAACTTTGGGGTAGATATTACTACCATTAATTACGCCACAGAAAGTGCTATTTGGGAATCTCTTAAAAGAATGGCTAATTATAACAAATTCGCCATCGCTCAATCTGATTTTTCAGGAAAATGGTCTGATAAATTTTCAAGTAATACGTATTACGCAAACGTATATACAGGCGCAAGTGCTGGCATGAGTTCGTATACATCCACACAATCCTTTGAGTTTTCAGGTAATAATTACAATTGGCATTTAGTTGCTGCTAATTCTTATGGCGGAAAATCAGAATTCGGTCAATCAAAAGGAAAAGGCGTATTTAAAGTCGCAAACAATTGGCAAATCCATTTTTCTGAAATGGAAGGTAAACCAAAAACATTTGACGCATATTTCTCAGCCATAAAAAATGGAAGAATCTTGTGGCTTAACGAAACTAATAATCGGGGCTCAGGAATTTATACAGGATTTTCTAAACAATAATATTAATAACTAAAAATTTAAAATCATGAAACACTTATTTATTTTACTCGTTGTACTTCCCATGTTTATGGTAGCACAAAATCAAGAAGTTTATATAAAACTTACTGACGCCAAAGGGACACCAATAAAAGGTAATGCCACATTAAAAGGTTTTGAAAATAGCATATATGCTTTAACCTTGGCAACAAGTGGCAATAATAACTCACAAGTTAATTTTACCATGAATATTACTGGTGCTTCGGCAGACCTAAAAAAAGCCATG
>CAXBHA010000538.1:0-2681 GCA_963974955.1 uncultured Yeosuana sp.
CAATAGATTCTTCATTTCGTTTCACTCCATTCTGAATGACAAAAATGGTATTATAAATGAATACGGACATTCAAAATTACTATATTAAAACCCACTAAAAAAATAACTTATTCGATTTTTCTATTCTTTTCCTGGAGATTTCTAACTATTTTAGTAGCCATACTTCTGGAAACAAAGCGATGCAAAGACGCAAGGAATTTATTTGCAAATCCAGGAATAGCAACTGTTTTTCCCGTTTTCATAGCATTATAACCGTATAAGGCTACCTCGGATGGACAAGCCATATTAAAACCAATTGTATTGTCTGAAGCATTTTCTGAAACCACCTCTTGAAATGATGTTTTTGTTGGCCCTGGACATAATACGGTAACCGTTACACCTGTTCCTTTAAGCTCATTGGCTATGGCTTCAGAAAATGATAACAAATACGATTTTGAAGCGTAATAAATCGACATCAATGGCCCTGGTTGAAATGCAGCCAAAGACGATATATTAAGTATTTTTCCTGAACCTCGTTTCACCATTCCCTCTAACAATAATTTCGTTAAATGTGTGCTGGTAATGATATGTACATACAACATATCCAATTCTTTTTGCCATTCTGTACTTGAAAATGCTCCGAACAATCCGAAACCAGCATTGTTAACCAATACGTCAATAGCAACACCTTGAATTTCTTCTACTATTTCGATGGCAACATTGGGCTTACTTAAATCTTTTATCAATACATCAACCTTACAATTATAGGACTTCTTAATTTCAGTCTTGACTTTCTGTAGATTTTTAGCATCAATATCTATCAGAATTAAATTATAGGCATCATTAGCCAATAACAGTGATAATTCATGGCCTAATCCTGAAGCACCTCCAGTTATTAAAGCGGTTTTAGTCATATGGTTAAATTCCTAACATAAGTTTTTAAAATACAAAACTATTCTTTTCCATCTACATAGGCCTGTAAATAAAAAAAACGATCAGTCAACTTACCGTTTTCAGTTATTCTTGCACGTTCTAAAATACCCTCTTTGTCATTATTAAAAAAGGCTGGAATAACATGTTCCAAAAACATGTCACCAAAGCCTTCGCTGGCATCTTTAGGGAGTTCGCATGGTAAATTATCGACTGCCATAACAGCAATGGCCTTTTTATCTGTATAGTTCATTTCTTCTCCGGTCTCAGGATTATAACCATAAATTGGGTCTGCAATAGTTGATGCTTTAATGGTTGTGGCAATGGGCCCGTTAACATCACAACTAATATCGGCCACAACTTTTATATTAAAATGGTTTGATGTAACATCTTCTTTTGTATAAAACTTAGGGGCTCCGTTTCCATAAAAGTGTCCCGCAATATAATAATCGGTCACCTTGGTAAAACGTTTAAAGTCTGACACATACTCTTGAGGATTGTCAAAAAAATCGAACATATCTTTTACAGCACCATCTTTGCGTTTATTATAATCTAAAACATCAATTTTGCAATAGACGGGTTCGTTAAATGTTTTATGTAAATAATCATCAACTGAAACGCTTTTTAAGTGCATACCATCCAGCATTTCTTGAGCGCCATTGGCAACCTTACCACTTCCTGTTAAAAGGATTTTAATATTGGGTAATTTTATGGTATTGAGCTGATCAATTAAAGCTGCTTGATCGCGCAAGGTATTTGCTTTTGGTAAACTGTAAGAATCAAATTTTAAACCCCATGCTCTAAATCCGTTATAAGTTCCTACAATACCTGCGTATCTGCCAAAACCAATAAGTCTGAATCCTTTAGGATTAACGATGGTTTCGTGATCGTACAATTCAATGTTTTTTTCTAAAACAGCTTTAAGTAACTTTCTATTGTATGGTTGTTTTTTAATGGTATGCGAAAAGAAAAAGTATTTTTTATTGGGCATTAAATTTTCAACTGGCACTTCCTTAACGCCGATGAGAACGTCGCAATCACTTACATTTGTGGTAACCTCAAAGCCAGCATCTTGATAGGCTTTATCTGAGAACACTCTAATATTACTTGATTCTATTTTAAACTCTGCATTTGGAAATTGTTGCTTTGCTTGTAATAACTCTGATGGTGAAAACACCACACGTCTGTCCGGTGGGTTTTTGCGTTCTTTTATAATGGCGAACTTCATGTTTATTCGTTAATTTGTTTAGTTGTTTATTTGATATCTGACAAACTGTTTTTGGTATAAATTTTGCACTAATGTAATAGGTTTTGGATGGTTATACAAACTTTTTGATACCTTTGCAATCTGCGTTAGCGATTAAGGCATTTATTGGAGCTCTTTTTTGTTTTTCTCAAAAAAAGCGACTGCCGAAAGCGCGACCCCTCCCGATAGAAATCGGGAGGGAACGCCATACTAAAAAATTTACATTTTGAATTAATAGGATTCCTGCCTTCACAGGAAAACTGGGGTCGACTGGTTTTGACAGCGAGATTAATTAAATTGTAAGCACGTCGTGTAATGACCTTGAGACACGTAAAAGGCTAGGTCACCATTTAAACGGCGAGAATAACTACGCTTTAGCTGCTTAATCTGAATAAAGTAAGATAAGCCTCGTCCTACTAGGTAGGAGAGCTAAATGTCTCTTGAAAGCCTTGGTTAACGGCGGTCTAATTAGAGGCATCGTAAAAGTTAACATAGATTGGGTAGTGCTTTGATGCCCTTTTGAAAC
>CAXBHA010000539.1:0-2681 GCA_963974955.1 uncultured Yeosuana sp.
ATTCATTTAAAGAAGCCATCTTTTTGGCTTCTTTTTTATCGGACAACAATGATTTCTATTCTAATTTTTTGTCATGTACTAAAAAATTATTACAATAAAAGAGGCTGCCTGAAAAGTCAAAATAAATAGTCATTACGAGCGGAGTGAAGTTAATCTGTTAATTGATGACTAGCTACTTACAGACAGCTTCGTACCTCGCAACAATGACGTAAAATCAAACTTTTTATGCACCGTCTTTACTTTATATAAAATTCAACGGTTTAAGCTAAATCAAATCGATCAAGATTCATCACTTTGTTCCAAGCTGCCACAAAATCCTTGACAAATTTCTCTTGCGAATCGGAACACGCATAAACTTCTGCCAAAGCACGTAGTTCAGAGTTCGAACCAAAAATTAAATCGGCACGAGTACCTGTCCATTTTACTTTTCCAGTTTTACGATCACGCCCTTCAAATGTGTCTTGTGCATCTGAAGTAGAACTCCAAGTAGTTCCTATATCAAGTAAGTTTATAAAGAAATCGTTGGTAAGTCTCTCTGGATGTTTTGTAAAAACCCCATGTTTAGACTGATTGAAGTTTGTGTTTAGAACGCGCATTCCACCAACAAGAGCAGTCATTTCGGGCGCTGTAAGTGTTAATAATTGTGCCTTATCTATTAGCATTTCTTCGGCTGTTGCTAAATGTTTTGGTTTGAAGTAATTACGGAAACCATCTGCAGCTGGCTCTAAAGCTGAGAATGAATCTACATCGGTTTGCTCTTGAGAAGCATCTGCACGACCAGGAACAAAAGGGACTGTCACACTACTATGCCCTGCATTTTTTGCTGCTTGTTCAATTGCTGCACAACCTCCAAGAACAATCAAGTCGGCCAACGATACTTGTTTGCCAAAACCTTTTTGAATAGATGTAAGTGTATCTAAAACTTTTTTCAATTGAGCAGGATTGTTTACTTCCCAATTATTTTGAGGTGACAAGCGAATACGTGCTCCATTTGCGCCACCACGCATATCAGAACCACGGAATGTGGATGCCGATGCCCAAGCGGTGGATACCAGTTGGGACACCGATAAACCCGTGCCTAAAATTTTACTCTTTAATTCTGCAATCTCTTTATCGTTAATCAATCCATGAGTAACGGCAGGGATTGGGTCTTGCCATATCAGTATTTCTTTTGGGACTTCTGAGCCTAAATAACGGGCAATTGGCCCCATGTCTCGATGCGTTAATTTGAACCAAGCTCTTGCAAAAACATCTGCAAACTCATTAGGATTCTCGTGGAAACGTTTAGAAATTGGCTCATAAATTGAATCCATTTTAAGAGCCATATCCGCAGTAGTCATCATAAGTGCTTGCGTTTTTGAGGCATCTCCGGCTGTAGGTGCTTTACGAGCATTTGATGCTGCCGTTGGCGTCCATTGATACGCGCCTGCAGGACTTTTGGTCAATTCCCACTCATAGCCGAATAACACATCAAAATACTCATTATCCCAACGTGTTGGATTAGGTGTCCACGCACCTTCTATTCCACTTGTAATGGTATCATTTCCATGTCCACTTCCAAAGGAGTTTTTCCAGCCTAAACCTTGTTCTTCAATAGCTGCGCCGGCCGGTGCTCTGCCCACGTATTTTCCAGGATCTGCAGCACCGTGTGCTTTCCCAAATGTATGCCCTCCTGCAACAAGTGCCACAGTCTCTGCATCATTCATAGCCATACGGCCAAAGGTTTCACGTATATCTATCGCCGATTTAAGCGGATCTGGATTTCCGTTAGGCCCTTCTGGGTTCACATAAATTAACCCCATTTGAACTGCACCAAGTGGATTCTCTAATTCACGGTCACCTGTATATCGTTTATCACCTAACCAATCCGTTTCTGCACCCCAATAAATATCTTGTTCTGGTTCCCAAACATCCTCACGTCCGCCACCGAAACCGAATGTTTTAAAGCCCATTGACTCCAGAGCACAATTACCTGCAAGAATCATCAAATCTGCCCAAGATAGTTTTTTACCATATTTCTGCTTGATGGGCCATAATAGCAAACGTGCTTTATCCAAATTACCATTATCCGGCCAACTATTTAGAGGTGCAAAACGTTGACTGCCAGAACCAGCGCCACCACGACCATCTTGTATACGATACGTACCCGCACTGTGCCATGCCATTCTTATAAAAAAGGGGCCGTAATGACCATAATCTGCCGGCCACCAATCTTGTGAATCAGTCATTAAATCATAAAGATCTTTCTTCACCGCTTTGAGATCAAGCTTTTTAAACTCCTTAGCATAACTAAAATCTTCACCCATTGGGTTAGACCTTGAAGAATGCTGACGAAGGATGTTTAAATTCAACATATTTGGCCACCAATCGCGGTTTGAGGTACCAGCACCAGCTGTGTGTTTAACAGCGCCACCATGAAATGGGCATTTGGCTTCACTGTTCATATTGTAAGACGTTTTGTTTGAATGATTGTTACTTTCCATTATTGAAGTTTTTATATAATTCTGAATGTTATAAAATTACGAATTACTAATCAAAACGAAGCATAACTTTATTCTTATAAATTATATTTTAATTGATAAAATTTATTGAAATTATATTGATTCAAAGACGGTTAAAAGAAATATTTGAATGTCCGTAATTTGCCATAAGTCTGAAAACATAATAATTTTGTCATTCCG
>CAXBHA010000540.1:0-2672 GCA_963974955.1 uncultured Yeosuana sp.
TTAAATGGAACCCCATTTTTGAGCATGAAGTAACGGCATCCATTGGTGCTGTGGCTATACAACAATCTAACCCAAGTGTGGTTTGGGCAGGTACCGGCGAAGGCAATCCTAGAAATAGCCTAAATGGTGGTTATGGAATTTACAAAT
This sequence comes from uncultured Yeosuana sp., assembly GCA_963974955.1. Taxonomy (GTDB): domain Bacteria; phylum Bacteroidota; class Bacteroidia; order Flavobacteriales; family Flavobacteriaceae; genus Yeosuana. Next base: position 148 of record CAXBHA010000540.1, read on the forward strand.
CTCTAGATGGTGGTAAACACTGGATGTCTATGGGACTTGAAAAAACACGTCATATTTACCGTATTATTATAGATCCTACAAATCCTGACATTGTTTATGCTGCGGCCATTGGTTCCCCTTGGGGCGAATATCCTGAAAGAGGCATTTTTAAGACTACTGATGGTGGACAAACCTGGAACAAAATATTATTTACCAATAATAAATCTGGAGCAGCAGATTTAGTAATGGATCCAAAAAACCCAAACAAGTTAATTGCGTCCATGTGGGAACATAAAAGAGACCCATGGTTTTTTAATTCTGGTGGTGAAGGTTCTGGATTGTATATAACACACAACGCTGGTAAAACATGGGTAAAAGTAACGGAGAAAGAAGGATTTCCTAAAGGAAATTTAGGTAGAATTGGTGTTGCAATAGCTTCCAATAAACCAAACATGATATATGCTCTTGTTGAATCAAAAAAGAATGCATTATATAAAAGTGAAGATGGTGGATTTAAATGGGTTAAAATAAATGATAATAAGGATATTGGAGACCGGCCTTTCTATTATTCTGAAATATACGTTGATCCACAAAATGAAAACCGTGTTTACTCCGTATTTACTTATATAAATGTAAGCATTGATGGCGGCAAAAAATTCACTCAGCTCATGCCTTCTTATGGTGCTGATAATGGTGTCCATCCAGATCATCATGCGTTTTGGATTCATCCCGAGAATGGAAACTTTATGATTGATGGCAATGATGGAGGATTAAACATTACAAAAGATGGTGGTAAAACGTGGCGCTTCATTGGAAACTTACCTATTGGTCAGTTTTATCATATAAATGTTGATAACAACATCCCTTATAATATTTACGGTGGTATGCAAGATAATGGATCCTGGAAAGGGCCGGCATACGTATGGAAAGTTCAAGGTATTAGAAATTCTTACTGGCAGGAAATTGGTTTTGGCGATGGGTTTGACGCCATTCCTGATAAAGATAATTCACGATTTGGTTGGTGTATGAGTCAACAGGGCCATGTAAGTTATTATGACTCTGAAACTGGTAATAATTTTAGTGTAAAACCAACGCACCCTGATCCAAATATTGAATTAAGATTTAATTGGAATGCCGCTATTAACATAGATCCTTTTGATAACAATACCATTTATTTTGGAAGTCAATTTGTACATAAATCAACAGACAAAGGATTAACATGGGAAATAATTTCGGAAGATTTAACCACAAATGACCCTAACAAGTTAAAACAAAGTGATAGTGGTGGATTAACCATAGACGCGACAGGTGCGGAAAATTATTGTACTATTCTAGTTATAGAACCTTCACCAATTGAAAAAGGTATGATATGGGTTGGAACTGACGATGGTCGTGTTCATTTTACTCAAAATGATGGAGCAACTTGGACAGATATAACAAAAAACATAAAAGACCTGCCATTAGGTAGTTGGATCCCTCAAATTAAAGCCTCTAATAAAAATAAGGGCGAAGCACTTTTAATTGCCAACGATTACAGACGGTTTAACTATACACCTTACGCCTACAGAACTAAAAATTATGGCAAAACATGGGAACGTATTGTTGATGAAAATGATGTAAAAAGCTATACATTATCTATTATTGAAGATATTGAAGAACCCAACCTCATGTTTTTAGGAACAGATGATGGATTATATATGTCTTTAAATGCTGGTAATACTTGGAAAAAATGGGCTCAAGGATTTCCAACTGTACCTGTTAAAGACTTAGTTATTCATCCACGGGAAAACGATTTAATTATAGGGACTTTTGGAAGAGCCGCTTGGGTTTTAGATGATATTGGCCCTTTGAGAGCGATTGCCAAAAACCGCGACATATTAAATAAAACATTGCAATTATTTGAACCACCAACAGCTTATTTGGCATCTTACCAACAACCAACGGGAAGTCGGTTTGGCGCTGATGCTCTTTACAATGGTGAAAACAGAAAGAGTGGTGCTTTACTTTCATATTATGTAAAAATTGATGAAAAATTAAAGCCTAAAGAAAAAGATGAAGATGAAGATGAAGATGATAAAGATGAAGATGAGGTTTCAATTCAAGATAAATCTGTAATAAAATGGGATTCTATTACTTTGCAAGTTTATGATGCCGATAGACTTATTAGAACCTTAAAACAAAAAGCCCCAGATTCAACTGGTATTTATAAGTGGTCATGGCAAATGGATGAAGCAGGAATTGATAATCCATCTAGAACTATTGAAACTCAAAAAACCGAACCAAGAGGTGTTAAAGTTAAACCTGGATCGTATAAAGCAATTATGAGCTTTGGTGACCAAAAATCAGAGCAAATGGTTAGAGTTAAAAATGATCCTCGCTTAAACAAAAACGAAGCTAATGTTGTTGAGGTATATAACACCTTGAAAAAATTAGAAAGTATGGAACAAACCATGGTTGATGCTGTAAATCAACTTGTACAAAGCAAAGGCATTGCCGAAAAATTCAAAAAAGACCTAAAACTTTTAGACAAAGAAGGTTATAAAGAA
>CAXBHA010000541.1:0-2669 GCA_963974955.1 uncultured Yeosuana sp.
CTTGTCTTCCATACCGCAAATTTATTTTTTATTTCTGTTTATGGAAAGTTTGCTATTATTTAAATCAATTGATAGGTGTTACTTGTTTTTAAATGTATGGAAACGGTTGGTATATGGAAAGTAGCAAATTTATTTGCGATAACTGTCCGTTTAAACAAAAATAGCAGAAAAGAAATAAACTTTAAGTTTAGCTCTTTTCTGCTATTTTATATACATAGTTGTATGCCGTTTTTATTCAGCTCAGGTAATGTATAAAGTAATTAATTTCACATTAATTCTTTGCAAGTATAGGTGCTTTTTTACTTCTTCCCCACGCAATAAAAAGTGCAAGTCCTAGTAAAATCACATTCATTCCTATTGCAGTAAACTCTCCTCTAGAAGCATGAAATCCACCGGCTAATACCATAACCAAGGCTAAACCAAGAGCAGCCAATATCGTTAAATTAGGTTTCCATCTTAAAATAGAAGGGATTAATAATCCTAAACCACCCAATAGCTCACTAATTCCTATAAATTTAACCAACGCAAGCGGGGTATTTGCTACCCATGGAAGAGATTCTGTAAGTGCTTCAACAGGTTGTGTAGCTTTCATTAATCCAGCCATGATAAACATTACGGCTAATAATCCTTGTGCAATCCATAATGCTATATTAATTGCTTTGTTGTTTTTTTGATTTGTCATTTTACTTTCTTTTTATTTCAGGCACAAATGTCATAGTTTAAGAAAACCTATGCATTGATGTACATCAAGAAATGACATTAGGTTATTTTTTTAGAGAAAGTTCATGTCGGACACGACTTAAAGCTTCAGGCGTAATTCCTAAATAAGAGGCTACCATTTTTAATGGAACCCTTTGAATAATGTTTGGATACGTTTTAATAAAATGCTCATACCTTTCTTTTGCATTTGAACTCATTAACATTATAATCCTATTTTGCATAGTATTTAACCTTCTTAACAAGGCATTTAAATCAGGACCTTCTTTTAATAAATCCTCTTTTAAAGCAATATTTATAATAGTGTCTTCAATAGCATCTATAAATAATTGACAAGGTGTATTGGGTTCACAACTATCAGCAACTAACCAATGTTCTGGACCAAACATAAATATATGTTCTTTCCCTTTTTCATCAATTGTATAGCTTCGCAACAAACCACTTTCAACAAGATAAACCCTGGAACTAATATCTCCTTTTCGTTGTAAAACAGCTCCTTTTTTTACGTTTATTTTTTTCAATTATCAAGTCCTATTATAGTTTGTTCATATGGCATACAATGGTCTGGGCTATGAGAAATTGCGTGGTTTAGCGGTTAACTTGGTGTGTACTTGCAATTACTTATAGCCATTGTTGTGCGTTTGTTTTTATTCTCTTTTGTCTATTTCTTCTTTGCCCCAATAATCATAAAAAAGTCTACCAATCTCTGCTGAAAATTCAAATCCTGCATTCGTCGAATTAAGCGGTTTTGAATCATCCACATTGGTGCATTTTAGTCCTATAATATATTCACTTTTAGATGTTTTGACATAAGCAACATCTCCTCTATAACCTGGCGTATATCCTGCTTTGCCGTACAATTCAATTCCGGCATATATTGGTTTGTATTTTCCAAATGCTTCCATAGTTGTGACTTCTTCAACAAATGGACTCCAAGGCAGGTGACGAGCAAATCCATTATCCTCATAATGTTTTAGCATAATACTTTTGCATAAATCAGCTGCTTTAATCGAATAGCCATATTCTTCTGGCCGAGCTAATATTTGAGCTGCAATTGCTAATGACTTTGCCGAAGTTGAAATCCATTCTCCTTTAAAAACCTCCCCTTTTACTTTGGTGTCATTAATACCTACTTTTTTCAAAAATTTATCAACAGCTTCTATTCCTCCTACTTCTCTTAAAAGTATATTGGTTGCAACATTGTCAGAAATGGACATCATCAAATATGCAACGAACGATAATGAAACTTGATTTCCAGGTATTTCGAAACGCAACACACCTGAACCATAAACTTTGTCTTTTTCAGTTAGTATTATTAGGCTTGTTGGGTCTATCGTGCCATCAATAACTTGTTCGGCATAGGTAAGTAAAATGTAAATTTTTGCTTCACTTGCTGCATTATGAACACTACTTGCATTAATATCTATAACTTGTCCAGTTGTGAGATTTTCTGCGTATAAATGAGCATCACCATCGAAGTTTTCAATCAATTCATTTAAACTACTATCAAGACTATAATCCTCTTTAACTTTAGTTGTACAAGATAGAAGTAATATAAATAAAGTTAATATTGATATTCTAAATGATTTGATTTTCATTAATCGTGATTATTCTGTTGATTAGTTTTGTCAAATGACGCACAACGTGTTTGTATTTGATTTAATGCGTGGTTTAAGCACATAATTTAGCAAATAAAAACCGAATAGAAAATCCGTGAGGATTTTCTTAAGTAAGCGAGTACTAGCAATGATTTAAACACATTGTTGGCAACAGTTATTTATGTTTCCAATTTGTCAAGATAACAGCTATTTCTTTACCAACCTCTTTTTCCAAACGAGTTGATAATTCCGAATCAGAAAGTATTTCATTTTTATTTAAATCTGTGTTAATTAAAAAATTGAGAAGCTTTATTAAAATATCGCTTTTACCGGAATTAATTATTGACTTTGCGT
>CAXBHA010000542.1:0-2667 GCA_963974955.1 uncultured Yeosuana sp.
AAAATGTATTTTAGCAACAATTCTATGAATTAATTTCTTTTAAACTAATGAAAAAAATAGGCTTCATACCTTTTCGCAAAGGCTCAAAAGGCATCTTTCAAAAAAACAAACGTAAAATGGTTGGGAGACCCTTGTTTACATGGGTTTTAGGAGAAGCTATTTTTTCAAGTCTTGATGAAGTTTATGTATACACAGATGACATTGATATTATTGACTTTATAACTAAAGAATATCATTGGACTACCAAAGTTAAAGCTTTATTACGAAGTGATGAAAGCGCTACTGATACAGCTTCAACAGAATCGGCCATGTTAGAATTTTGTGAATCTATCAATTATGATTTTGATGTCTTTTGTTTACTACAAGCTACGTCTCCTTTTACTACTAGAAATGACATTAATTCATGCCTGGATAAGCTTAATACTGAATACGATTCTGCGTTAACCGTAGTCAATACCCATCGGTTTTTATGGGATAAAAACGGAAAGGCAATAAATTATAATCCATTAGAGCGACCTAGGCGTCAAGATTTTGAAGGCTTGTTAATAGAAAATGGTGCTATTTATACCATTACTAAAGAAGCCTTAAAAAAACATAAAAACAGAATAGGAAGTCATGTTGCTCTGGTACAAATGCCAGAAGATTCATTACATGAAATTGATTCTGAATCAGATTGGATAGTGGTAGAAAATTTACTCATTGAAAGGCAAAAAAAACTAAAAGTATCTGAGAAAATAACGCATGTTGTTTTAGATGTGGATGGCGTTTTTACAGATGGTACAATAACATACACCAAAGATGGTGAGCATACCAAAAGCTTTGATATGCGAGATGGCATGGGACTTGAAATCTTACGCCAGTTTGATATTGAAGTAATGGTCATGACAAGTGAGCAATCTGAATTAGTTGCTAAACGCATGGAAAAATTAAAAATTAATCATCTGTATTTAGGTGTGAAAGACAAATATTCCCTATTGCAACATATTATATTAGAACAGCATATATCCATAAATAATGTTGCTTATCTAGGTGACGATGTGAATGATTTGAGCAATATATGTAGTGTTGGCTGGTCTTTATCACCTAATAATGCAACAGATGATGTAAAACGACATGCAGATGTTGTGCTTTCTAAAAACTCAGGTGCAGGTGCTATTAGTGAAGCTTGCCAATTTATTTTAAATTATAACAAACGATTTTAAATTGCTTCAAAATAGTATGAATGTTTATAAAACCCCCTATGTTATTGCCGAAGTAGGATGCAATCACAAAGGCGATATGGAAATAGCCAAGGAACTTATAAAAGTGGCTAAAATATTTTGTAATGCCGATGCGGTAAAATTTCAAAAGCGAAACAATAAAGAGTTGTTAACCGAAGCGCAGTATAATCAACCACACCCTAACCCTGTTAATTCTTATGGAAATACGTATGGAGAACATCGAGAGTATTTGGAGTTTTCATTGGATCAACATGCTGAATTAAAAGCATATTGTGAAGGCATTGGGATAGATTATGCGTCTTCTGTTTGGGATGTAACGTCTGCAAAAGAGATTGCTTCATTAAACCCAAAATTTATTAAAATACCATCGGCTTGCAATAATAATTTTAAAATGCTAGAATGGCTAAGTAAAAATTATTTTGGAGAGATTCATGTGTCAACGGGAATGACCACCAAAGATGAAATCGAGACGTTGGTAAACTTTTTTAAATCACATAACAGACATAAAGATTTGGTTCTATATAACTGTACATCGGGTTATCCGGTTCCTTTTGAAGATGTTTGTTTGTTGGATATAAACTTATTAATGGATAACTATAAAAGTGATGTAAAACATATTGGATTTTCAGGACATCATTTGGGAATTGCTGTGGATATTGCTGCTTTTACATTAGGTGCCAATGTTATAGAAAGGCATTATACATTAGATAGAACTTGGAAAGGAACCGACCATGCGGCCTCTTTAGAGCCCATGGGGTTAAGAAAGTTGTCAAGAGATTTACATGCTGTACATAAGGCTTTATCCTATAAAAATGAAGACATACTACCTATTGAACAAGAGCAACGTCAAAAATTAAAAAATCAAAAAGTATAAAATGCTGTTGAAAAACACTTTACGACTATTTTGGTGGAATGAAATTAAGATACAAGGGAAGTCTAAAGAAAATTATGGAGATCTTCTTGGGAAATACTTGGTTGAAAAAATATCACGTAAAAAAGTTGTTTTTGGATGGCCTAAGAAGTTTTCTTTTTATGATTTTTTTAGCCCAATTTATGTCACGGTTGGAAGTGTTTTATCTCACGTTAATTCTAAATGCATTGTTTGGGGAAGTGGCATTATTTCAAAAGACTATCCCATTAAAAAAGCCAAATTTTTAGCGGTGCGAGGGCCACAAACAAGGAAATTCCTTTTAAATCAAGGGTTTGAAGTTCCAGAAATTTATGGTGATCCAGCCTTATTATTGCCAACCTATTACCATCCCGAAATAGAAAAACACTATAAAATTGGTGTCATTCCACATTATAATGATTTTAAAAAAATTGAAGGCTTTTATAAAAGTGATGCATCTATTTTATTAATTAATTTAATGACCAATGATGTTGAAAAAACAACTGATGAGTTTTTGAAGTGCGAGAAAATTGTTTCATCATCATTACACGGTATTAT
>CAXBHA010000543.1:0-2664 GCA_963974955.1 uncultured Yeosuana sp.
TATGCGATTTGTTGCTTCTAATTGTGGGAAGTATGGTTTTTTCTCTGGGCATGCAGCAAACTCAATGGCTACTGCTGTTTTTGCTGGATTATTGTTAAGACCATTTTATAAAAATATAATATTTTTATTATTATTTTGGAGCGGCTTGGTTGCCTATAGTAGAATTTATGTAGGTGTTCACTACCCATTAGATGTGATTTGCGGATTGACCTTTGGCGCACTATCTGGTTTTGCTTTTTATAAACTGGCAACCTATCTTATAAAGCGATTTGCTTAAATAGCGAACTTAATATTCAATACTTAGGCAATGATATTTAAAATTTGTTTTTTAATGGATATTTCTATTTTAGAATCTTCAATTATTCTATATTCTCCATCAATTTGCGTCTCATAAAAACTCAAATCATTTTGAAGGATGGTCATGTTTTTGGTTTGATAACTTTTAACTTCTTTTAAAAGATGATGCTTTTTAAAAATCATTAATAACCAAAATAAAAGAACTTTGAATATGTTTAATTTTGAAACGATAAGGACATCTAATAAGCCATCTTGTAACGAAGCTTTTGGAGTTAGGCTCACGTTATATCCCAATACATTTGAGTTTGAAATAAAAATCATAAAAGGTTTTATAACTAAAGTTTCATCATTTAAAGTCACGTTATACTCCTTATCATAACTTATTTCTCTTAACGATTTAAAAGTTCCTTTAACATAACTTATAAGTTTACGACTATTTGATTGCTCATAATTTTTAATCACCAATGCGTCAAAGCCAACGCCTGTATTACTGAAAAAATATTTATCGTTTAAACAACCTAGATCTATTTTTTTTATGTCTTGTTTTTTAATTATTGAAATTGCTTTATGAATATTTGTGGATATTTTAAGGTTGGATGCTAACCCGTTGCCAGAACCCAATGGAATAACCCCTAAAAGGATAGGTGTCCCAATAATGCAAGTCGCCACTTCATTAATAGTGCCGTCACCACCACAAGCCACAATAATATCTGCTTTTTCTACAATGGATTCTTTGGTAAGTACAATAGCGTGATTTTTGTATGTTGAATTTTTTACAACTAACGCATACGTATCCTTATTAAAATACCTTTGAAGGAACTTAATATTAATATGATTATCGCCAGAACCAGCAATAGGATTAACTATAAAATGTATTTGTATCAATATTATTCCTTTATTTTAAGACCATTATTTCTGTATAAATAATCTGCTACTTGATAGTATGAAATTGTTTCATTTAAAAAATCTGTATCGTTCGGGATCGTCTTTAAGCTATTATCCTCCTTGTTCCATTTATAAAAATCGGATTGATTTTGTTCATTCAACACCATTAATTTATCATTTTTTAACAGCCCCAATTTTCTGTAATTTCCAATAAACGCTCTCTCATGAGCAGCATCCATTTTTAAAATATTTTCACCAAATAAATTTGAGGTATAATCCCAATGTAGAACCGCAAATATAGTTGGAAATAAATCAATTTGAGAGCATAGTTTGTTAATAGTTTGCGGTGCAATAATTTTTGCATTATAAACGATTGCAGGAATGTGATAGTTTTGAACGTCCAATTCCCAACGACCAGCACTGCTCGCACAATGATCTGACATGATAACAAAAACCGTATTGTCAAACCAAGGTTTCGATTTTGCCTGTTTTAAAAATTCACCAATTGCAAAGTCGGTGTATTGGATCGCTCCTTCTCTTCCGGTTCCAGATGGGATTGCCACTTTTCCCTCGGGATAGGTATACGGACGATGATTTGAAGTCGTCATGACAAAATCGAAAAATGGTTTTCCATCTAGATACGTTTTGTCGGCTTCTTTAAGAACTTTGTTATAAATATCTTCATCACTAACGCCCCAAGCGTTTTCAAAGGTAACTTCGTCGTCTTCAATATTGGTACGCTTTGTTGTAATACTAGCGTCTAGTAAAAATCCTCTTCCTCTATCAACAATGTTAAAACCATTACCGCCGAAAAATGTATTCATATTATCAAAATACCCATCACCACCATAAAAAAAGTTTCGTTCATAACCTTCTTTTTTGAAAATTTCGCCAATGGTATAAAGGTTTTTATTGTTTTTCCGTTTAACAATACTGCGTCCAGGAGTTGGTGGAATAGATAGGGTTATAGCTTCCATACCTCTAACAGTTCTGGTGCCTGTAGCAAATAAATTATTAAAAAACAACCCATTAGCAGCAAGAGAGTCAATGTTGGGAGTAATATTTAAGGTGCTGCCTAATGAATTTAAATATTTACCACTTAAACTTTCTATACAAATAAAAATGATATTTGGCCTGATTGGGGTTGTTAATGAATCTGAATTAACCACGGTTCTTAAAATTTCATTTTTATCAGGATGGACAAATTGATCACCGTAAAATTTAAATTTTTTCTTTACAATAGCAAAGGCCTTCTCTATGTCAATTGTTTTATAAAACTTTACATAAGGCAGTTCATTATTTCTAAAGGCTGCAAAAAACGAATAAATACCTGTTTTTGATAATTCATTATTATATCGATTGTTAAATTGTTCAGAATCCTGGTTCTGAACAAACAAAGAGAATATGGTCACAATAATTCCTATGGTTATAGTCGGAATCAATTTTCCTTTAAAGGATGTTTCACTTTTAAAAGTCTCTTTA
>CAXBHA010000544.1:0-2653 GCA_963974955.1 uncultured Yeosuana sp.
AGCGATGTAATTTAATATGGTTAATAAAATGGTATTATTTCATGACACTTCATTCTTTCGTTCGAAAAGAGCTATAGCGAACAGGCTACCTTAATATGCCAATATTAAATATCGTGCAATATGTCGGCTTCCGCCCGTACCGAAACAGTTACGTTCGGGCGGGTTTCAGCGAGACGAAGCGTTAGCAAAAGGTAGTGTAGTACCAAACAAGGCCAGCACGCCAACCTCCGCGAAAAGGGCGGCCAGACAGCTCAAAAAACAAAAGGTCTACCAGGCCTTTCCTTTTTATGACCCATAATCAGACTTGATATAAAATTGCGATACGTTTCAATAAGAAGCTTTATTCTTGAATGTAACGTTTACTGAAGTTCTGCGTCTTTAGTAAAAATAGACTTATGAAAATTTTGTCACCCTTATTTTTCGTTTTACTATTTTATGTTGAAAAAGTAACCGAGAATATATTAGTTAACAATTAGAGATACCTATTATGATTAAAAACTATATCAAATTAGCTTGGCGAAATATTTTCACTAATAAGGTTTTATTCTTGCTTAATATTTTAGGTTTAACCTCAGGGTTATTTTGCTTTTTACTCATCTATTTATGGATATCAAGTGAGAATAGCATGAACAAGTATCATGCAAACATAGATCAACTCCATTCAATATATCTTACATCACCTGATGGTACGGCATTGGGTTATGGCACGTCATCACTTCTGTATAAAGAGTTAAAGACAAAAATTCCGGAGATTGAGAAAGTCACCGCAATGACCAACAATAGCAGAAATAGTACCTTCTCCAATGGAAATACGGTTTTAAAGCAAAATGGAAAGTTTGTAAGTGAAGACTATTTTGAAATGTTTTCATTTCAGATTTTAGAAGGAAATGCTTCGAAGGCTTTAAGCGCTCCAAGCCACATTGCTATTTCAAAAGAAATGGCCGAATTGTTCTTTGGAAACTCAAAAGATGCCATTGGACAAACACTCACTTACGAAAATTCAAAAGAGCTGGAAATAGCTATGGTTTTTGAATTAAGCAGTGAAGATTCGACGGAGAAGAGTGATTATTATTTACCCTATGAGCCTCTTTTTGCTGAAAATGAGTGGATGCATGAATGGAAAAACCTAGGCACCTATACCTTCGTTCAATTGGCAGAAGGAACGGATGTTGAACAGTTAGAACAAAAACTAAAATCATTCTTAAAAGACTATGAATTGGATTTAGAAATTCGATTTCAATCGTATGCAGACAGTTATCTGTTTGCAGATATTGAAAAAGGCGAAGGGAAAATTTTATATGTAAGAATGTTTGGGATAATAGCTTTCTTGATCATGCTAATTGCAAGCATTAATTTTATGAATTTAGCTTCTGCCGGCTATATGAAAAGAGCGAAAGAAATTGGGACCAGAAAGGTTTTAGGAGCGAGTAAAAGCAGTTTAATTGTGCAATTCTTAGGAGAAGCCATGCTTCTATCGCTTACAAGTCTGTTTTTTGCTTTAATCTTTATTGCAATTGCACTACCCGTATTTAATGACATCACAGAAAAGAACATTGACCTGTTAAATTTGCCTGTTACCACATGGACAATGGTTTTCGTAATTACACTCTTAACTGGATTTCTATCCGGTAGTTATCCTGCATTTTTGCTTTCTTCCTTTAGTTCTACGGATCTTTTTAAGAAAAAAATTGAAACCAGCTCCAGTACCAAATGGATTAGAAAAGGTTTGGTTGTGTTTCAGTTTACCATTTCGGTTGTCTTTATAAGTAGTATGATCATTATTTCAAAGCAAATTGATTTTGTGCAAGACAAAAATATCGGTTTCGACAGAGGGAATTTATTGGCAATCACGCTGTCAAAAGACTTACAAAATAATTTTGATGCCTTTAAAGGTGGCGCTTTACAAATTTCTGGAGTTCAATCAGTCACAAAAACGTCGCATATTCCCCTAGGAGACTATGGTACGTCACCAGAAGTTATCTGGAACAGTAAGAGCGCTGATGATCAGTCGTTATTTACAGGAATGGTGGCAAGTACAGACTTTGTTGGTACCTATGGTGTTGAATTACTTATGGGAAGAGAACTTATTCACAATAACCCTGAAAATATTGAATATCTTATTAATGAGACGGCCATGAATAAAATGAAGATGGAAAATCCGATAGGCCAACCACTATCGTTTTGGGGAAATCCAGGAACCATTGTAGGTGTGGTTAAAGATTTTCACTTTGGTTCTTTAAAAGAATCAATCTTCCCAATGATTATTAGAAGTGAAGGGTATTCCGAATTTAATATAGCCTTCGTTAAATATAGTAAGGGCAATGAAAAACAAATATTGGCAGCTTTAGAAGCTCTTCATATTAATTTAAATCCAGCTTTTCCTTTTGAGTATCGGTTTATTGATCAGGAATATGACAAACTCTATAAGAGCGAATCTATATTTTACAAATTATCAACCTACTTCTCTATTTTGGCCATTCTAATTTCTTGCTTGGGCTTGTTTGGTTTGGTCCTATTTACTGCCGAACAAAAAACCAAAGAAATTGGTGTTAGAAAAGTATTAGGTGCCTCTGTTTTTACCATTACCTCGCTTATAACACGCGACTTTTTAAAATTGATTCTCGTTGGAGTCGCAATTGGAACACCAATTTCT
>CAXBHA010000545.1:0-2650 GCA_963974955.1 uncultured Yeosuana sp.
TTGTACCAGGTCGTTCCTTCCAGTTCTGTTTTACTTTCAGATATTTTGGTCAATTTGAATTGACCCTTGTAGGATTTAAAATATCCATCCAAATGTGGAGGATGAACATCCCAAAAAGGATTTAATTCGTTCATTGGAGTTGGCTGCTCCTTAACGTCGAATTGCAATAAATTTGGCTCGTCCCATGTTGTTATTGGCTCAATAAAACTACCTGTGGTGAAATTACAATACCGTACTGCTCCAACACCCTTTCCAACGATTGTGGCGTCAGTTGGGTAAGCTATACCAGTTTTGAAAATCCAGTCCGTAGGTTCGCTGATTTTGTCAAATGTGACTACATTATTCCATACTGCTTCAATAGGTGCGTTTACAATTATTTTGGTTCGAACGGGTATTAGGTCCTTCGGCTTGTTGAAGTAGTCGAAACTGGTGAACCCAAATGATAGTAAAACCAATATGATAGTTGTGTTTTTTGGATTCATGAAATTTGAACCAGAGCTTTTATATCCGATATAGGAACCCAACCATACTGCAAGAGCAAGAAGAGGGCTTGCCATTAGCAGACATATAATACCTTCAATTGCAAAAACTAAGAGAGCAAGACATGCAAGACCTAATGCAGCAAAGCTTAATCTATAAGCCATGCTTTTAGTTATTGTAATTTTCTTTCCAGAAATATATGGTGGTAAAAACCCAATTATGAAAGGAATAAAAAGAAAAACACTCCAACCATAATCTCCAAGGTAGTTGATTGAAACAAAGCCTAAAATTTGAATTAGGACAAGAGTTATTAATATGGAGATTAGGTGAGTTTTATTCAATTTTTAAATGCTTTACAACAATTGTATAAGGTAACAAGTTACTTTATATCTATTTTAGAATCACTAATCTAATGGATTTTTAATTTCTTTAAAAGTATTTGTAGCAACATGAGTGTATATTTCTGTAGTTTTACTAGAGCCATGTCCTAAAAGAACCTGAATTTGCCTTAAGTCAACACCAGATTCTAATAAGTGAGTAGCAAAACTATGTCTTAAAACATGTGGTGTAACGTTTTGAGTGATTTTTGCTTTAATCGCAGCGTTCTTTACTATATTTAAGACACTAACGGCAGAATATTTTGAGGCTTTTCGACCTTCAAACAAATATTCTTGAGGCTTCCATTCCTTAAAATACAATCTCAAATCTTTGAGTGCATTCTTTGATAAAAGAGTAAGTCGGTCTTTATTGCCTTTAGCTCTTTTAACTCTTATAAGCATTCGTTTGCTATCAATATCATTTAGTTTTAGGTTCAAAAGCTCGCTACGGCGCAAACCAGAACCATACAGAAGTTGTACAATACATCTGTGCTTTAAGTTGTTGGTATGTTCAATAATAGCTATTACTTCCTCTTTTGAAATGACTTTGGGTAGTTTATGGTCTTTTCGTGGTCGTTCTATTTCATAAAATCTATTTGGCATTCCCAATACGGTTTCGTAGTAAAACTTGATTGAATTGATGACCTGATTTAAATAAGAGTTAGAAACATCTTTACGTATTAATATCTGTAAATAAGCGCGTATGTCGCTTTCATCTAGGGTTTCTAGTTTTCTCTCCTTATAATGGTTAATAAACATTTCAAAGTAGGTTACATATGTTTTAACCGTACTATTGGCGTACCTTTTCAATTCTAGTTTTAATAAGTACTCCTCTGGGCAAAGTCTATATTGTGGTACAGTAGTCCTATTTCTGAACCATTGAACATCTACTGTTTCGTTGTTAGTATTTATAGGTTTATTTGTTAAGAATCGATTATAATTTATCCAAACAATACCTTTAAATGTTGTAAAGATTATACCCAAGTTTGTCTTATTATTAGGTATATATGCCATGTTATATTGTTTGCTCCACTTGGGGTCTGGGAGTCCTTTGATCAAGTTCTGTATCAGTTTATCCGGGCTAAACTTTATACCTATCATCTTTTGATTTTTAATCATTAGATGGTAAAGTGTTATAGATTTTACAGAATTCATATTACAAGATTAAACATATATATAATTTTTAGCAGTATATTATACGTATAATATACGTTTACTAATGGATAAGGAAAGAAAATGTTTAATATGTTCAACACCGATTTCAGGAAGAGTAGATAAATTGTTTTGCTCACTGAAATGTAAATCAATAAACCAGTATGAAAAACGTCAAGAAAGTGAACAGTTCTTTTTTAAGGTTGATAGTCATTTAAAAGTAAATAGAAAGATTTTAAAGAGTTATAATAAATCTGGTTTTACTACTGTTCGTAGAAATGAATTAATTGATAGAGGTTTTAATCCTAAATTTTTTACCCATTATTGGAAAAATCAAAAAGGAGATGTTTATTTATTTGTATATGAATATGGTTTTTTAAATATTCAAAACGATGGAATTAAAAAATACACTCTAGTGAAGTGGCAAAATTATATGGATTTTACCCAAACTAAATAATGAGTATGGTAAATAGATTTATTTAAGTGGTTTTAAATAAACGAGAAATTTTTTTTCCATATCGAAGTAGGGTAGCATTCCGTCAGGCCTTACAGGTATATTAAGAATCCTTTGATAACGATCATAGCTTTTTCTTAATAATAAAATATCACCTTTAGTAGCTGGTTTATTATTGCTATTGGTA
>CAXBHA010000546.1:0-2640 GCA_963974955.1 uncultured Yeosuana sp.
GAAGTGGCTCATGCGCTAGCCAATCATGGTCAGCAACGAATGAGTGCAGGCATGCTGCAACAAATTGGTGCCGTTGGGTTAAACGTAGCCCTTCAGGATAATAAAAACCAAGCGCTGTTTAATGATGCTTATGGAATCGGCTCTCAAGTTGGCGTTATGTTACCCTTTAGTAGAAGTCATGAATCAGAAGCAGATAGTATCGGACTCACCATAATGGCTATAGCTGGCTATAATCCAGAGGAAGCTGTTGCGCTTTGGAAACGTATGAGTGCCCAAAGTAATGGACAAGCACCGCCACAACTGTTAAGTACCCATCCATCAAATGATTCGCGTATTGCAAATCTAGAGGCATTAGTACCTAAAGCAAAAGAAGAAGCTCGTAAATTTGGGGTAACATCGTTTAAATGAACTCATCTTGACTTTTTCTATTTCCTAAAAAATGGCTGAAATTCGCCCATATTTCGTCTGTTTTCTTATGCGTAGCGATGCTATGCCTTTCAAAAATAGTCTCACCTGAACAAATTTCATCTCATTTTCGGTTAAAAACAAAAAGTCAAGATGAGTTCAACAATAAAATCAATAATCATTTAAAATATTTGTTTACTTTCGAAGCTGCTGTAAAAAAACAGCTTTTTCATTATGAATGACTTACAAAAAGGAAGTAAAAAATTACTTAATGCCTGGGCCTTTTACGATTGGGCTAATTCAGTTTATACTTTAACTATAGCTTCTTCAATATTTCCTATTTTTTATTCGGCCTTATTTATTTCAGAAGTTAAAAAAGTATCTGCCTTTGGGCTTGATTTTAAAAACACAGCACTAATTACGTTTGTTACTGCGATTACCTTTATGATTGTTGCTTTTACGTCTCCTTTACTTTCCGGTATTGCAGATTATGTTGGAAACAAGAAAAATTTCATGAAGTTTTTTTGCTATTTGGGAGGCGCAGGATGTATTGGTCTGTATTGGTTTAGTTTAGATAGAATATACTTAAGCATCTTATTTTATTTTATGGGGTTAATTGGTTATTGGGGAAGTTTAGTATTTTATAATTCGTATTTACCAGATATTGCCTTTCCAGAGCAACAGGACAAGATTAGTGCTAAGGGATTTTCATTGGGATATATTGGCAGTGTTATTTTACTTATTGTGAACTTAGCCATGGTGATGAGTCAAGATACTGGAGAGGCCAAAATGCTCATGATGCGTTATTCATTTGTTACGGTTGGGATATGGTGGGTATTATTTAGTCAATATTCTTTTTATATTTTACCAAAAGGAACATCTTCCGGACATAAAGTGACCAAGGATGTCATATTTAACGGATTTAAAGAATTGCGATTTGTTTGGAACGAACTTAAAAACAACCTTCGTCTTAAAAGATTTTTAGCAGCATTTTTTGTTTTTAGTATGGCGGTGCAAACTATTATGTTGGTAGCTGTGTATTTTGGTGAAGAAGAAATATCTTGGGTTGATGATAGTCAAAAAACAACAGGTTTAATTGTAAGTATATTGGTTATTCAATTGGTAGCCGTAATTGGTGCTGAAGCCACATCGAAATTATCCTCTAAATTTGGCAATATAAATACACTTATTGTGATAAATTTTGTGTGGATGATTATATGTTTTTATGCATTTTTTATGTATACACCTAATGATTTTTATATAGCAGCTGCCTTTGTTGGTTTAGTTATGGGAGGCATCCAATCATTGTCACGTTCAACCTATTCAAAATTTTTGCCAGAAACTGAAGATACGACGTCGTATTTTAGTTTTTTTGATGTTGCAGAAAAAATTGGTATTGTAATAGGAATGATAATTTATGGAGTTATTGATCAGATTACAGGAAGTATGAGAAATGCAATATTATTTTTGTTTGTGTTTTTTTTAATAGGCATCATACTCTTGTTTAGGGTGCCAAAAGGGAACATTGTGGCATAATATAATTAAAACGGCACTTTTAGGGCGCCGTTTCTTTGTTTGATTTAATTAGTATTAAAGTTTTTTGAATGTCCGTATTCATTCAATAAAAAAAAATCCCACATCAATGTATAATGTAGGAATTTAATTTATGGACAGATTTTTATACTTAAGATTCTGTGGGCTTTTCTGCTTTTTCAATCTTAATATTAAGTTCCTGTGTTTTTTGGTCTAAATCAATACTAATTTGGTCGCCATCGTGCACATGCGAAGAGATTATTTCTTCGGCTAAGGAATCTTCAATATACTTTTGAATAGCCCGTTTTAGAGGTCTTGCGCCATATTGTTTATCGAATCCTTTTTCTGCAATAAAATCTTTAGCTTTTTTGCTAAGTTTTAAGGTATAGCCTAAATCTTTTATTCTGAGTAACAGTTTATCCAATTCGATATCAATGATTTTATTGATATGTTCTTTTTCCAAATTATTAAACACAACAACATCATCAATTCTATTCAAAAATTCTGGGGCAAACGACTTTTTAAGCGCATTTTCAATAATGCCTTTAGCATTGGAATCTTCCTGTGCTTTTTGAGAGGCTGTGCCAAAACCTATACCAGTTCCAAAATCCTTTAATTTTCTTGCACCAATATTAGAGGTCATGATTATAATTGTATTTTTAAAATCAATTTTTCGCCCTAAACTATCTGTTAAATAACCAT
>CAXBHA010000547.1:0-2640 GCA_963974955.1 uncultured Yeosuana sp.
AAAATATCCGATTCGAAAAAGCTAAAATGTTATTAAACGATTCAAAACTTACCATTTCTGAAATCGCTTATGCAACTGGTTTTTCATCTCCTAACTATTTTTCTACAAGCTTTAAAAACAAATTTAACAATACCCCAAAAGCTTACAGGAACAATAACCAATAACCTTTTTGACAGCTTCATTTTTTCAATACCGAAAAAATTTCTAAAATTCAGCACAAGAACAATTCAGTATTCGTAAAAAATGTGTCCGTTTTTAATGAATACTGTGCATTTAATTCTAAAAATTAAACTCATTAATAAAATTATCAATGTTTTTTTGACAGAATCACAATTCAATTTCAGCATTTACATGTAACAATATCTAAACTTCATGTAACAATTAAATAATTGGATTCTACAAGGATAAAATATTTATATTAAAAATTTGACAATCAATATTTTACGATTAAAAAAAACAATTATGAACAAATCCATAAATTATTGATACAAATCTAAAATACCAATAAACACATTAAATCTACATTGTATCCAATAAACTAAATACCACCACCGCATGAATAAAAAGATACTAATATGGTCCATCACTGCAGCACTCGCAGGGTTCTTATTTGGATTCGATACCGTTGTAATTTCTGGGGCCGAAAAAAAACTACAATTATTATGGGGTTCTTCAGATATGTTTCATGGCGTTGTTGTTATAGGAATGGCTCTTTGGGGAACTGTAATAGGCGCATTTTTTGGGGGCATACCAACGAATAAAATTGGTCGTAAAATAACCTTAGTATGGATTGGTGTGCTTTACACCATCTCCGCAGTTGGATCTGGATTGGCAAATGACCCATGGACGTTTGCTGTTTTTAGATTTATTGGCGGTCTGGGTGTTGGCGCATCTACTATAACAGCTCCTGCTTATATATCTGAAATTGCACCCGCAAAAGACAGAGGTAAGTTAGTTGGTTTGTATCAATTTAATATTGTTTTCGGAATTCTAATCGCCTTTTTTTCTAATTATTTATTGAATGACATAGGTGAAAACGCATGGCGATGGATGGTGGGCATAGAAGCTCTACCTGCAGCAATTTACACCGTTTTTGCTCTAACAGTACCTAAAAGCCCAAGATGGTTACTTACAAAGTTTAGAAATGATGAGGCTAAAGAAGTTTTAAAAATCATTAATCCAAATTTAGATCCTGAAAAACTGATTATGGAGATAAAGGATGAAATGGATAATACCGTTCCTAATGAAAACATCTTTCTTAAAAAATATAGATTTCCGCTAATACTAGCCTTTTTAATAGCCTTCTTCAATCAATTATCTGGCATCAATGCATTTTTGTATTATGCTCCAAGAATTTTAACTGAAGCAGGATTAGAAGAAAGTTCGGCACTTTTAAGTAGTATAGGTGTTGGTGTTACTAACATGCTCTTTACGCTTTTAGGGATTTTCTTGATAGATAGATTTGGAAGAAAACAATTAATGTTAATAGGTTCTATAGGTTATATAATATCTCTATCCCTTGTATCGACAGCTTTCTTTTTGAATTGGGAAGGCAGCTCTATGCCCATTTTCTTGTTCATGTTTATTGCAGCACATGCTATTGGTCAAGGCACAGTGATTTGGGTGTTTATTTCAGAAATATTTCCAAACCATTTGCGAGGTTCAGGGCAATCCTTTGGTTGCTCGGTACATTGGGTATTAGCCGCTGTGGTGCCATCATTAGTACCCATTTTATTTTCAACAATAGGTGCTGGTGTTGTCTTTTTGTCTTTCACCATTATGATGGTATTACAATTACTATTTGTAGTATTCATGATGCCCGAAACTAAAGGTATCTCACTTGAAGAATTAAGTAAAAAACTAATTAAATAAAGCAAAAAATCAAACTAATCTAAAACTAAATTAAAATGAAACTAATGAAATTAAAAATGCTAGTGGTTGCCATGCTTGCTTTAGTAGCATTTATCAGTTGTAAAAAAACAGCGGAAACAAAACAAAGTGACGCTGAAATAGCACAGTCTTATACTGAAGAAGAACTTTACAGACCAAACTATCATTTTACACCTAAAGCCAATTGGATGAACGACCCAAACGGGATGTTTTATTACAATGGTTATTACCATTTATATTTTCAGTATCACCCAGAAAGTAATGTTTGGGGTCCGATGCATTGGGGGCATGCCATTAGTACAGATATGATTGCTTGGACAGAGCAACCCATAGCCATCTATCCTGGCGATTTAGGAACTATTTTTTCTGGAAGCGCAGTGGTTGATATTAGCAATAGCTCTGGATTTGGCGAGGTAAGCAATGCATCGCTTATAGTAATGATGAGGGCAAAACATTCAAAAAATATGAAAATAACCCTGTTATAGATAACAATGCATTTAAAGATTTTAGAGATCCAAAAGTCTCTTGGGATGAGGACAGAAATAAATGGGTTATGGTGCTTGCTGCTGGCGATAAAATCATGTTTTACGAATCAAAGGATTTAAAAAAATGGTATTTGTTGTCTGATTTCGGACAAGGCATTGGCGGTCACGGAGGTGTTTGGGAATGCCCAGATTTATTTAAGCTGCCAGTAATGGGCACAGATGAATCTAAATGGGTGCTTTTTGTGAGTATCAACCCTGGTGGACC
>CAXBHA010000548.1:0-2637 GCA_963974955.1 uncultured Yeosuana sp.
AATGCCCTGTTAATCATATCGGTTGGTTTGCAAATTGTTAATGGGCATTTCATAAGCTTAAATTTATTTAAAGATACAATATAAATCATTCAATAAATTGCATAACAGCATCAAAAAAATCTTTTGGATTTTCGGCATGCAACCAATGACCAGCCTTTTTTATACTTACAATTTTGGCTTCTGGAAAATGAAGGTGAATTAGTGCTTCATCATCAGTAGTTATGTAATTTGATTTTTCTCCCCTTAAAAACAAAGTATTTCCAAAAAACTTAGCTTCTATAGGCAAAGCGTCACCAACTTTATCTATTTCCTCCGTTAATACTTTAAGATTAATTCTAAGGGCCAATTGCCCTTTATGTTTCCAATACAGATTTTTAAGTAAAAATTGACGTGTGCCAAAGTCCGAAATATACTCACTTAAGATAGTATCCGCTTCACCTCTACTTTTTATGGCACTAAAATCCAAGGCATTTAAACCAGCTAATATTGTTTCATGATGAATTGGATAAAATTTTGGGGAAATATCGGCCACTATTAGTTTTGAAACAAGTTCAGGATATTGAGTTGCAAATAACATAGCTGTTTTTCCGCCCATAGAATGCCCCGATAAAATGATACTTGAAAGTTGATGTGATTCACAATAATGCTTTAAATCTTCAGCTAAAACGCCATAATTAAAGGTGTCAGCCCAAAAACTACTGCCGTGATTACGCTGATCAATTAAATGCACTTCAAAACCAGATTCGCTAAATTGTCTGCCAAGTGTTTTCCAGTTATCGCTCATCCCCAAAAAACCATGAAGAATTACAAAAGCCTGACCATTTCCTTTGCCTAATATATGAGAATGTAAAATATTTTCTTTTGACACGAATTAATGGTTTAAATTTTTTAAATGAATTTCACTAATTATCACTAATCTTTGAAAACAAATGGTTTTGACTGCCAACTGAATACTGGAAACTGCCAACTTACTTTAGCTTGTGCAAATATAGTTGTATCACATTTTCAACACCTAAATACAAACTTTCCGCTATTAGAGCGTGCCCAATAGAAACTTCCAATAAACTTGGGATATGCTCCTTAAAAAATTTGATATTATCTAAGGACAGATCATGCCCTGCATTAATACCTAACCCCAAACTATTAGCCAATTCGGCACAGTCAACATATGGTTTTATAGCGTCTTTATTGCCTAAACTAAATTGATGCGCAAATGCTTCGGTATATAATTCAATCCTATCAGTACCTGTTTCTTTGGCGCCTTCAATTTGTTTCAAAACCGGGTCAACAAATATAGATGTCCTTATGCCATTTTGTTTAAATTCATTAATGATGTCAATCAAAAAATGGCTATGTTTTATAGTATCCCAACCTGCATTACTTGTAATAGCATCAACAGAATCGGGCACTAAAGTCACTTGAGTTGGCTTCACTTTTAAAACCAATTCCATAAAAGATTTTATAGGGTTTCCTTCTATATTATATTCAGTATAAACTTCTGGTTTTAAATCAAAAGCGTCCTGATAACGAATATGGCGTTCATCGGGTCTTGGATGAATAGTGACACCTTGAGCACCAAAACGCTGCACATCCTGTGCAAACTTAACGACGTTTGGAACATCGCCTCCTCTTGAATTTCGTAACGTGGCAATCTTGTTTATGTTTACACTTAACTTTGTCATTCTTTACTTTTTATATCGCAAAAATACAAAGTAGAACAGGCTTATGTCCCTTTTTTTTGATTAATTTTGTGTACCCTTAATATACAAAACAATGAATCTTGCATCATATATTTTAAATGATATAAAACCTGTAAAAAGTAACAGCAAGGTTTCTGACTTAATGCTTCTTTTTAATCAGTTAACTTTTTCACATATTCCTATTAAAGACAACAAGGGTGTGTTTCTAGGTTCTTTATCTGAAACAGACGTGCATTGTTTTGAAAGCGATATGCCATTAACGGAATACAAATATGCCATTGAAGATTTTTATGTTAGAGATAGCGTTTTGTGGTTAGATGTTTTAGAAGCATTTGCCAAAAGCAACACAAATATGATGCCTGTTTTAAATAGCAAAAATGTTTATTTGGGATATTACGAACTTAAAGACATTATAAGTTTATTTAACGAAACCCCTTTCTTTTATGAGGCTGGCAGCATTTTAGTTGTTGAGAAAGGAATTAATGATTATTCTTTTAGTCAAATTAGCCAGATAGTAGAATCTAACGGCGGAAAATTATTAGGGGCATTTGTGTCAAAAATCAATTCAGATATTGTTCAAGTTACTGTTAAAATAGGGAATATTGGGTTAAATAATATCATTCAAACTTTTAGACGTTATAGTTATACTATTATTTCTGGACATGAAGAAGATAGCTTTATTGAAAGTCTTAAAGATCGCTCCGATTATTTGAATAAATATCTAAACATGTAAGTATATGAAGGTTGCAGTTTTCGGGCGATTTTATAATGAAACAACCACCATCTCTGTTGAGACTTTATTTTACTATCTATCAAAAAAAGCCATTGAAGCTTACATTGAAACTGAATTTTATAATCTGATAATAAACAAAGCGCCCAACAAAGAAGCATATGAGTCGTATAACAAATTTGACACACTCGATTCATCGTTTGATTT
>CAXBHA010000549.1:0-2636 GCA_963974955.1 uncultured Yeosuana sp.
TCTTTATAAACGGTATGTTGCAAAGAATCAATAACCGTGCGTTCTCGCCGCCAAAACAAATCAGCCACTGGCTAATTTACTTTGTCACGAATTTAAAAGCTAGCCTTTTAGATTCATTCAAAATTCTCGTATTCGAAGAAATGTGTGCAAGATTTTTTCTACAGCATTCTCGTCAGCTTGCCACGGCATAAATTTAGAAGATTGAGAATCTTTCAAATTTTGAGTGAGCTGTAGCGCTGGCCTTAATTTGTGAAAATTCTTAGCCCTTGCTAACTTCGCGACTTGATTTAAGCTCTTCTTTTAGTGTTTCAAGTATCATGCAAAATAAAATTCGAAATTGTAATTAGTAGTTTTTAAAAGTTAATTTTTTCTATAAAAATATCTGCCTTTCCATTAATATTTTGTTCTAGGGATTTCTTTTTAAATCCAGAGGAAATACTGATGAAGTCACCTTTGTAATCTTCAAAAATAAAATGAGGATAACCAATCGTACTTATTTCATCAACTTGACCAGAAATTCTATTATAAATTACAGCTTCCTTTTTATGGGGACTACCTGCTTCTATCTGCCAATCTGAGTCATTGTTTGTTCCCAAAATTAAGTTGCCATCTATACTACAGCCAGTTGGAAAACTAGGAAACTCAAAAGAATCAATACTACTAAAAGTATCTGTTGAATAGAGTCTATTCTCGGCAGTATCCAGCAGATAATTTGCCTGTTGATTAAGCAAAGTCTTGTCGTCATTCTCAATTCCAATACCAAAATCTACAAATTGAGAGTCCACAATATTTCCATCTGTATCTAGATTAAATACTATGCTATTTGGCTCGAAAAAGTGTCCGACTAAAATTCTCTGATTACTTAAGTTGAATAATTCATAACCTGAATTTCCTTGGGGACTAGGGTAATGGTCACCACTACTTATCAAAGTAAGATTAGTATTATCACGTTTTAAAATATACAACTCTCTATTACTGACAAGAACCCATAAATCTAGATTTTGATTGTACATAAAGTTGCTAAACAAAAACACTCCATCGGGGTCTATGGCATATTTAAATTCCATGGTGTTCGCATCATAAAAATGCAGTTCGTTGCCCTGTTGTATTACCAGCTCTTTTCCATGTTGGTTAGAATTAAATACTTTGATGCCGGAATAAGTTTCAACCTGTGGCGGAATGTCAGAAATAGCCTCTGTTTTAGAAGTTTCATAATTAAAACGGCGAAGGTTCACTTCTGTAATGCCATTTCCGCTAAGTTGACCATATAAATAAACGATTGGCTCTTCTGAATCAACATCAAAAGAAATAATGCGTTTATAATCAATTACCTCTTTTCTTTTAAATTGAACTTCCCTAACACCAGTTCTTACATTATCGCTTAAGTGACTTTTGTTACCGAATATGTTGTAAGCATGCACTAAGTAATACGGATTTTCTAAATATGGAGGATTCTCATCTATAAAACTTGTAGTATTTATATTATCAATCTCAGCTAAGATATATTCTTGAGCCCCACTGGCGCTAGTACCATCATAGTTTGAAACCGTAACCACATAATGTGAGAAGTATGGGCTGTCTGAAGGTTCCCATGTTAGAGAAATATTAATATCGTTGACAATAGGGTCATTTAAAGCAATAGGATCGATGTAAATAAAAAATGCGGGATTTACTCCAATATAATTACTCTCTCCAAGCAGACCTTGGTCTGTATATACTTTGAAGTAATAACACAAGGATTCCGCCCCTGGAGGGTTCAAATCTGTATATTCAATTACTTCAACATCAGTAATCGTGGCAATTAATTCTGCATTTGCCTTTGTACAGTTTTCACCAGAACTTCTATATATTTCATAGCGGTCAAAATTGTTAAATCCTTCATAGGCATTCCAAGTAAAACTCAAAACATCCTCAAATTCTTCTTCATTATTTATACCAAATGAATTTGTTGTGAAATCGAATTCTTCTGGTTCGTAACGTTTAGCCGTTATACTAATCACATCCAATTCACCATCCTCATCAACATCAATGCTAGAATTGAAAACCAACTCTTGGTCGCTTAGGTTGGTAATTACGAATTCATCAGATTGTCCTATATTATTAGCAAGAGTAATTATACCATTATTTAGTTTCCAGGTTAACTGATTTACATCAGGTTCACAAGAATCGTTAGAATACAAATATTCGGTATATTCACCATTCGCATTGTAAATAAAGAAATCTCTTCCGCATTGGGTATATGTTATGGGTATTTCTATTATTTTTCCATCATGCTTAGCACTAAAAATAGCCCAGACCCCAACTAAATCTTCATTAGTAGCTGAAGTGCTTGCCCCTTTAAAAAAATCATCGATATTTTCTGGAGCATCCTCCTCTTTGGTACAGCTAACTAATAAAAGAAGAAAGGATAGAATTATAAGAGTATAATTATTTAAGTTTCTCGAGTAAGTAAAGCAATGCATATGCGTAGGTTATGTATTACAAACTAACATTATTTTTTTCTAATAATTGTATATAACGGTTCATTTTGAAATTATTTGGACCAATTACCATTCCACACAAATTACACTCCCCTCCTATTGTCGGCTCGCATAATAAGTGTTTATTCATTGCTTGTTTATTATTTTTTAAAGGTA
>CAXBHA010000550.1:0-2629 GCA_963974955.1 uncultured Yeosuana sp.
ATTCAAAGAGTAGTTTACAAAGAAGCCACTACTCTACATTAACAAAATCAAGTTGCATAAATACTAAGCCATAAAACCAATATTAATTATGCCAAAGAAATTTAAACCAGGTGATTGGGTGAAAATAAAAGGAAGCTCTGATAGCCCAAAAATGCAAGTGCTGAAATATGTGTCAAAAAAAGAACCGATTTTTGGTTTTGTAAATGATGACAACTACTTGGAATGTGTTTGGTACAAAAATGGAGAGCGAAAGTCAGAGGTATTTCACCAAAATAGATTAATAAAAATTAATGAAACAGCTGGCATATTTAAAACATAATTATGCCAACTGTTGTTATAAATAAATGATGTATAACCAAAAATATAGAACAATGAAAAAATGTATTTTAATTCTAACGGTAGGCCTGTTAAGCATGAGCTGTAACGGTCAGGAAAAAGAGCCCATAAAAGAAGGAACTAAAGAAAAGCAGAAAACAGTTGCAGAACAACCCAAAGGAACTTGGAAAGTTGATAAGGAATTTGATGAAAACGGAAACCTAATTAGGTATGACAGCATCTATTCTTGGTCTTCCGGCGGCAAATGGGATAATTTATCCTCAATAGACAGGGATAGTTTGCTACAATCATTTGAGTCAAAATTCTATAGAAATTTTTCACATTTCGGAAATGATGGATTTGATGATGTTTTTACCAAAGATTCACTTTTTGGCAATCATTTTTTTAATGATGGATTTTTCAAAAGCGAGTTTGGCAAAGACTTTATGGACATAGACAGAATTAGACAACAGATGATTGCAAGACAGAAGATGTTTTTGGAAAAATACAGGTCTGAATTCATAAAGCCAAAAAAATGATTGATTTGGATGTAAAACTCACTTTATAAAATCAAAAAAAAATTTAATCATGAAAAAAACAATGCTGTTTGTACTGACCTTTTTGCTTGTTCATGGTTTTGCTATGGCCCAATTAAGTTTTGAAGTGGTTGAGGAAAAACTGCCCTACAACCATTGGGCAACCAGTTACACTACAAACATTATTGGTTATGGGCAAGATTTTGTTTTGCAAAAATGGCAGGGCCATATTGATAATTTGGGAGGTAAAACCTATGTAGAATCCATGCATAGGGGCAATATTGAATTGCGTTCAGAAAAAGTAAAGCTCCCAATACTTAATGATGAAGAACTTACAATTTATACAAGAGTTACACCTAATAGTACTTTAACAGGTGTTCTCATTACTTTATGGATCCAGACAGAAGGCGGAAAATACTTTTCAACACAAACACATCCCAAGGAAGCAAAAAACATAAAAAAATGGATGTTGGAATTCAATCGTAACCTTAAAGAACAAAACCGAAAAATTATTCACAATTAAAAGTTGTCATTTAAACTGTCACTAAAATAAAAACCAATTATTTTTGTTTATGATAAACACAAGAGATATATCTCATAAAACCATAGGTCTTGTACTCTCTGGTGGTGGCGTAAAAGGAGTTGCTCACGTTGGTGTTATTGAAGCCTTATTGGAACGTGATATTTTTCCTGATATTATATCTGGAGCAAGTGCTGGCGCTATAGTTGGTGCTTTATATGCTAATGGTGTTATTCCTTTAAATATGTTGGGTTTTTTTAAAGAAACACCTTTATTAAAATATAGTCATTTAACGATTAACAAACCGGGTTTATTCGATACGGACAAGTATTTGGTTTTTTTTGAAAAATATTTTCCAATTAATTCATTTGAAGCATTGGAAAAAAAACTATATGTAGTAGCAACAAATCTTGAAAAAGGTGAGCCCGTCTATTTTGATAAAGGAGAACTAATTAAACCCATTTTGGCATCAGCAGCTCTACCACCGGTTTTTAGTCCTGTTAGTATTGATGGACAACTTTATGCTGATGGAGGTATTATGAATAATTTTCCTGTTGATCCATTAATAGATTCTACCCAATATATTATTGGCTCTTATACA
The DNA here is from genome assembly GCA_963974955.1 of uncultured Yeosuana sp. GTDB lineage: Bacteria > Bacteroidota > Bacteroidia > Flavobacteriales > Flavobacteriaceae > Yeosuana. The sequence goes on from CAXBHA010000550.1 coordinate 1,973, forward strand.
ACCTCATTGAGAGAAGTTGGTAAAGGTGAACTCAAAAATTCACTTCAATTATCGCAACGTACAAATCTTCTAATGCTTCATTCAAATGCTAGGCAAAAATTACACGTTCCTGATTTGTTAATCACTCCAAAAAACCTTGATTTAATTGGTGTTTTAGACAAAAGAGGTGTAGAGAAGGCATATACTGTAGGTTATGAATGCGCATCAAAATTACTTGATGATAAGTTATTTAAATAATAGCAAAAAATCACTTTTGATTAGCCGAACCATTCCATACACATTTTGACTCCTAACCTCTGCCCTTTTAGCAAAAAGAGTGTTCCATTACATTTTTAAAGAAACTTTTAAGAAGAAAAAAACAAGAAAGTGTAGTACGCCAAAGTGTCAGCTGGCTCATTCACTAAAAAGGTTACCAGACCTTTTCTTAACGCTCTGCCTTGCTTTTACCAAGGCAAAGTTATAACGTAGAACATTATAATTCCTTTTCAATATTATAATCCGACATTATATAAAATGGCTTTGAGCCTCTTAAATACAAACAATTTGTTTCTTTAACAGAAGCTATTTTATGTTAACTATTAAATATTATATTTATTATTGACTTTTTGAATGTCCGTAATTTGTCATAAGTCTGAAAATATAATAATTTTGTCATTC
>CAXBHA010000551.1:0-2626 GCA_963974955.1 uncultured Yeosuana sp.
GTCCAGAAGAAGGCTTTTGGAAGGACTATGATCGTTTACGTGAAGAAGGTAAACCTTGGAATCACAAACGTGTTCATCGCGTTTATGTTTCGTTAGGTATTCCTTTTAGAAGGAAAGTAAAGAAACGTCTGCCTGCGAGAATTAAGGAGCCTTTAGAGGTTCCAAATCATTGGGTATGGATTTTATAACCGATGTCTTAGAAAACAAAAGACGCTTTAGAGCATTTAATATCATTGATGATTTTAATAGAGAAGCACTTCATATTGAAATTGATTTTTCATTAACAAGCAATCGTATCGTTTGGGTACTCAACCATTTAATCAATAAAAAAGGTAAGCCTCAAAAAATACGAATGGACAATGGACCAGAGTTTATAGCTCATATCACAAATGATTGGAGTCAAATGCACGAAATAGAGTTTAAGTACATTCAACCAGGAAAGCCAACTCAAAACGCTTTTGTCGAGCGTTTCAATGGTTCTTACAGGCGTGGAGTCCTAAACAAATATATTTTTGAAGACCTACATCAAGTACGAGAGCAAACTCAAATTTGGATGGAGGATTATAACCATAAAAGACCACATGATAGTTTAGGGAAAATCCCTCCAGTAAAATATGCCAAGCTTAATTCCTCTGGGGCTAGCCCCAGAGGAATTAAAAACAAAATAAAAAATGTAATTTTGGAAAACTAAGCAGTTCTAATTAGGGGAAGCTTACATTTATTGCTGCCTAAAAATGGTTTGTTTTCTATCGGGTCCAACAGAGACTATGGTAATTGGAATTTCAAGTTCTTTTTCTAAAAATTCTGTATAATTATTTAGTTCTTGAGGAAGTTGACCTACTTCAGACATTGCTGTTAAATCTTCGCTCCATCCTTTAAACTCTGTATATATAGGCTTGACGTTATCAGGATCTATATTATAAGGAAAATGTGATATAATATTGCCTTTATAGTTATAGGCCGTGCAAACTTTTATGGTTTTAAACCCAGAAAGCACATCGCCTTTCATCATCATTAACTGTGTTACACCATTAACTTGGCAGGCATATTTTAAGGCAACAAGGTCTAACCAACCACACCGTCGTGGCCTACCTGTTGTAGCCCCGAATTCTTGTCCAACACGACTCATGGTTGCACCATCCTCATCGAACAATTCGGTAGGAAATGGTCCAGAACCTACCCGTGTGGTATAGGCTTTAAATATTCCAAAAACATCACCAATTTGGCTAGGTGACACACCTAATCCTGTACAAGCACCGGCTGCTGTTGTATTGCTTGATGTTACATAAGGATATGTTCCAAAATCAATATCTAATAAAGATCCTTGGGCACCTTCTGCTAGTATCGATTTTCCGGCTTTTTGAGCTTGGTATAAATAGTCTTCTGAATCGATAAACTTTATTGATTTTAAAACGGCTATGGCATCAAAAAACTCTTTTTCGAGTTCTTTTAAATCGTATTGAATGTCTACATTATAAAATGAAATCATGGACTCATGTTTATCAGCTAAAGCTCGATAACGTTCTTTCCAGTCGCTTAACTCTAAATCACCAATACGAATGCCATTTCGACCTGTTTTATCCATATACGTTGGACCAATACCTTTGAGGGTAGACCCAATTTTGGCTTTTCCTTTTGAAGCTTCACTGGCAGCATCCAACAAACGATGTGTAGGTAAAATAATATGTGCTTTTCGGGAAATCAATAGTGATTTTCTGTAATCAACATGTTGTTCTTCAAGTTTATCAAGTTCTTTTTTGAAGATTACAGGATCAATGACGACGCCATTCCCCACCAAATTAGTGGCCTTACCATGAAAAATTCCAGAAGGAATGGTGTGCAACACATGTTTTCGTCCATTAAAAACCAAGGTGTGCCCTGCATTTGGGCCACCTTGAAATCGTGCTATAATGTTGTATTTGGAGGTTAGTACGTCAACAATCTTGCCTTTGCCTTCGTCTCCCCATTGTAAACCTAGTAGTAAATCTACTGCCATTGTAAAATATAATTATTAGTCCCGATTGCTATCGGGAGATTTTCTTGTTCCGTAAAAGTACAGTGAGTGGTTGTTTATTGTAATATCAAAAACTTCTTCGATTGTTTTTTTTATAGATTGTATTCTTGGGTCGCAAAATTCAATTACCTCACCTGTATCGGTAAGAATTACATGATCATGTTGACGGTCAAAATACGATTTTTCATAATGTGCTTGGTTTTGTCCAAACTGATGTTTTCGCACCAATCCACATTCTAAAAGCAATTCAATGGTATTATAAAGGGTTGCCCGAGATACGCGATATTTTTTATTTTTCATGCTGAGATATAACGTTTCTATATCAAAATGCTCAGTTTTATTATAAATTTCTTGGAGTATGGCGTAACGTTCGGGAGTTTTTCGATGCCCGTTGTTTTCTAAGAAGTTAGTAAAAACACTCTTAACAATGTCTTGATTCTTTGTATCTGTTTTCACATTCATAAGCTCTATGCAAATTTACACTTTTTAAGCTCTAGTCACTTTATCTATTCCATTAATTTTTTTAAGTTTTTCCAAAAGCTTTTTTACCAATGTATTGTTTTTTACAATAACCTTAATCTTGCCTTTAAATAAACCGCCATCGCTTTCAAA
>CAXBHA010000552.1:0-2618 GCA_963974955.1 uncultured Yeosuana sp.
TCATTACATTTTCAGACTTATGGCAAATTACGGACATTCAACCGTTTTATTATCTATATAGCAAATTAAAGATGCAATTATCTTATAAATAAAAGGAATTAAACTATTTGCCACCAATTATTCCACCGTTACAGATTTTGCTAAATTTCTTGGTTGATCTACATTTTTGCCTAGTAAAACTGCAATATGATAGGATAGTAGTTGTAAAGGAATGGTTGTTAATAGTGGGGATAAGGATTCCAATGTTTCTGGAACTTCAATCACATGGTCTGCTAATTCTCTAACATCCACATCGCCTTCAGTAACAATACCTATAATTTTTCCTTTTCTGGCCTTAATTTCTTGAATGTTGCTTACCACTTTTTCGTAATGTCCTTTTTTTGTGGCAATAACCACAATGGGCATATTTTCATCAATTAAGGCGATAGGGCCATGTTTCATTTCTGCTGCTGGATAGCCTTCTGCATGGATATAGGATATTTCCTTTAATTTTAAAGCACCTTCAAGGGCAACAGGGAAATTATACCCTCTGCCTAAGTATAAACAATTACGTGAATTTTTATAAATATCGGCAATCATTTTAATATGGTCATTTGCCTCTAAAGCCTTTTCCACTTTTTTAGGAATCATTTCCAACTCAAGCAAATGATGACGGAAGTCTGAACTGGAAATAGTGCCTTTGGCTCGTGCCAAACGTAAGGCTATAAGTGTTAAAACAGTAATTTGAGTTGTAAAGGCTTTTGTTGATGCTACTCCAATTTCTGGGCCCGCATGGGTATAGGCTCCGGCGTCTGTTTCTCTTGCAATGGAGGAACCTACTACGTTACAAACACCAAAAACAAAGGCTCCTCTGGATTTTGCCAATTTAATTGCGGCAAGCGTGTCGGCAGTTTCTCCTGATTGTGAGATAGCTATTACGACATCTTTTTCGGTTATTACGGGGTTTCGATATCTAAATTCTGAAGCGTATTCAACTTCCACAGGAATCCTCGCTAAATCCTCAAAAATATATTCTGCTACCAATCCAGCGTGCCAAGACGTGCCACAGGCCACTATAATAATACGGTCTGCTGCAAGAAACCTTTTCATGTTATCTTCGACACTCGACATTTTTATGATGGCTTTTTCTCTATTAAGCCTTCCTCTATAGGTATCTGTAATTGCTTTTGGTTGTTCGTAAATTTCTTTCAACATGAAATGTTCAAAACCTCCTTTTTCAATCTGATCTAAATTCATTTTTAGCTCCTGTACATAGGGATCTACCAACGAGTCGTCTTTTATTTTTCTAACCTTGATGTCTTTATGTTGTCTAACAATCGCCATTTCTTCATCTTCTAAATAAATGGCATTTTTAGTATATTCTATAAAAGGGGAGGCATCGCTTGCTATAAAAAATTCGTCTTTACCAACACCAATTGCAAGTGGACTTCCTAAACGGGCAATAACAATTTCTTTTGGTTGCGTTTTATCGAACACTGCGATGGCATAGGCTCCAATTACTTGGTTTAGGGCTATTTGAACAGCCTTTCCTAATTTTACATTTTCTTTGTTTTTAACGTCTTCAATTAGGTTAACCAATACTTCGGTGTCTGTTTCCGATTTAAAAGTGAATCCTCTAGCAATTAAGGCTTTTTTTAATGAGTCGTAATTTTCAATGATACCATTATGGATAATAACCAGATTTCCAGAATTTGAATAATGTGGATGTGAATTGACATCATTTGGAATACCATGTGTTGCCCATCTGGTATGTCCAATTCCAATGGTTCCGTGTATTGAGATTTCATCTTCTAATCGTGTTTCTAGGTCTTGAACTTTCCCTTTTGTTTTACAGACTTTTAGGTCTGTTCCATCATATAAGGCAATACCTGCACTATCGTACCCTCTGTATTCCAATCGTTTAAGGCCTTCAATAATAATTGGGTAAGCCTCTCTTGGTCCTATATATCCAACAATTCCACACATAATTAATTTGTTTTTTTGGGGTTTTCAACAATCTTGGGCAAAGATGTAAAATATATGGCAATGAATAACAATTAATATATAAAGTCGTTATTTTAAACGATGAAATTCATTTTTTAGTACTAATAAGAAATGAATTTCATATAAAAACTCTCACAGAATATTTTTTAGTTTTGCTTTGGCTCAGTAAAAAAAACTTGTAATGACATTCTTCTGTTTACTGGAACATTTTGATTGCTACCGTATAATATAGTCCCTCTGGGAGTTATAACCGATGTCGATGGAACGCCAGTTACTACATCGCCACTATTTAAAATGGGCGAATTAAAAACCTCATTGACATTAGTTGATAAAACGAGACCTAATTTGGTATTTGTTGAATCCTTTTGCAAAATAGAATTCAAATACTCTGTAATACGGATTTTGTATTTAGAAATCCCATTATCATCAGTAATGCGCTGACCTAAATGCACGTATTTAGAATTGATAGGAAAAGCTGTATTACTGGAAGGATCCAAAAAATAATCAATTATAGGGGTATTGTTTTTTATATCGTAGGCGTAAACCCTATCATATTTATGTGCGTCATCAGGCGAAGTCATGGTTTCATCTTCATAAACAACTAATTGTGCTTCATTAATTAATTTTTTCAACTC
>CAXBHA010000553.1:0-2615 GCA_963974955.1 uncultured Yeosuana sp.
GAAATTAACGCTCGCCAATTCGTTCCTAAGTTCGATAATACCCTCGCTAGACAATCTTTTTAATTCCTGTGTCTCCAATTTGGATTCCAAGGTTACTAAAACTGCCTTTGATGCAAAATGCTTTAAATATACTTTTTGATACTCCAGCTCAAAATGTTCCTTTTCTGATGCCAAATGCTTGGTCTGTTCGTAGTAATTGATAATGTTATGTGTCTTGTTAAACTGCAATAGTTCATCTTCAGCAGATCTTAATGTTTTGGTAGATGCGTTTAATTGCCCCTCAAAATATTTTACCACGGCATCTGACTGGTTTACTTTTATATCAGCATTTAGCTTTACAAAAACATCGGACAGTATCAACAGGGTATTCTGGCATATAGCGGGATCCTCAGATTCAAATTCAATATCAACAAAATCACTACTCAATATCCTTCTTACACTGATCTTACTCGCAATCTTTTCGATACTATAATCAGGATGCTTTAAGTTGATAAGTTCATAAACGTAATTTGTATGGTTAGATTCCTTTAACCGATTTAAATTTTCATAAGTCTCCTCTACATTCCCTTTTACGACCAGCGCTTTTACGTCATTCGGCACTATTTCCATAAGTTTCCGATACTTTTCTATAGATAGAATTTTAGTATCTACCGTATCCATTGCCATATGCTGGGCAAATAGTCTTAGACCGACTATTTCTATAGTAGTCCTTGCTTTAATGAGATTGATAAGATTGTCGTAAGATGTATTCGTAGCGCGATAGTCCACTTTTGTATTTTCCAATTCTATGGTAGAACCAGAAGCTATTCCCGTATACAACGTAGCTTTTGAATTATATACCTTAGGTTGTTCTTTCGTTAAAAAAAACACTAAAGAAGCCAAAACCACCGGTGCCGCAATTAAAAGACCAATATGCCTTAGTAACAAACGAACAAAAAAGAGCAGATTAAATTTCATTACTAAAAATTGATTTTAATACCAACTGTACCCTCTAGGGACTTTAGTGCGATTAAAAATTCTGAACGTTGCGACTCAAAAGAGCTAATAGACTGATTCAGCATTTGTTGCAAACGCGTATATTCAGTAACATTTATAATCCCATTAGTAAAATCTTTTTCTGCCCTTATAGATTGTACTTTATAAGTTTCTACGATAGAGCTAGAAATAAAGAATAAACGATGGGCTTTAATGAGGTCATTGTACTGTCGTACAATAAGTTGCTCTAATTCCCAAATGGCATACTCTTTTTGATACTTAGATTTATCTGCTTCCGCTTGGGCATTCTTTATTTTTCGATTTCGATTAAAAACACTGGCCAACGGCAGTTTAATGGAAGCTCCCACAGTATATCTACTTTGCTCAGTAGTAAAGAGAGCTTGGCCAGCTGTTACATCGCCTGCAAGCTGCTGCATACTTAGATTATCAAAAATACCGTACCCGTAACCTGCCTCTAAATTAATATTGTTAAGCCAAGCGCGTCGCTCCAGTTCAACGGTACCATCCCAATATTCATGATCTGCATCAAAGAACTTTAACCGCGGCGAATTATCTTTTGCCTTGTTTACAAGGCTGTCCAAAGGCGGTAATAATTTAGAAATGTCATTGACTTCCAAGCCCTTGTTCACAAAGTCGTTTATAGATTGGGAATTACCTTTTTGAGAAAAAAGGAACAGTACTATTGTTAAAATAAAAATGTTCTTCATCACTATACATTTTCCTTTTGGAAAACCGCTTTGAAGGTTCTTATTATAATCCACATATCTAACCAGAAGGCATTTTTACTATTTGCCATTTCTACATATTTGTTGTCTAGTTCTTTACGTTCTTGTGGTGACATTTTAGATGTTCTTCCTCTAGCCTCAACCTGCCAAAGACCAGTAATACCTGCTGGACCATTGAAACGAGTGGTCCATTCATCGGTAGTAAGTAATTCGGCTTCATATAATGGTAAAGGACGGTTACCAACTATAGACATATCACCTTTTAACACATTTATGAGTTGGGGCAGCTCATCTATACTTAGTTTTCGTATAATATGACCTACTTTCGTGATTCTCGGGTCATTTTCGAATTTGACGAAGGCACTCTCTGTATCTTTCTTTTTAGCCTTATTAAATTCTGACTCAATTATCTTTTCATCGTCTCCTATAAGATATATCTCTGAATTGGATACCGAAGTGATTGATTGCTCATTCGTACTGGTTGATTCCACTACATCATCAGTTTCGGCATACTGGTTTAAATGTTCAAATTCCTTCATGCGCTTGTCCGCATCTGGATACATTGACCTGAGCTTTAAAAAGTTAAAAATTCGATAGCCAGTACCTACCCTTTTAGATATGTAATACACCTTACCTTTAGATTCTAAACGAATGGCTATTATAAATAATAACAAAAATGGAGAGGCAAACAACAGTGCAACGCTTGCGACCAAAATATCAAAAGTTCGTTTTAAGAATTTAATCTTATAAGGTTTTAATACTTGGTCAGAAGCCAAAATATTATTTTTATTAAGGCTGCCTTTTAACTCTTTTAGAAAATTAATTCGCTCATACAATCCATTATATGATATAGGTTTTACATAAAAATCGTCAATACCAGACTTTAAAGCTTCG
>CAXBHA010000554.1:0-2608 GCA_963974955.1 uncultured Yeosuana sp.
TACTTTAAATTATTTTGATTTACATTTTAACGGGTTTATTAGTGTTTTATCTATTTTTTTAGTATTTTGGCACCCTATTTGGATTAGTACTCAAATAATCCAAAATCCTGAACACATGAAAAAATCACTACTTATCGCAACCTTACTTACCATACTCATATCCTGCAGTAGTAGGAAGCGGGTTGAAAAATCCATCAATTCCGGGAATTACGACAAAGCTATCTATGATGCTTTGGATAAACTTGAAACCAATAAAAGCAAAAAAAGCAAGGAAGATTATGTTTTAATGCTCAAAGACGCTTATGTAAAAGCCAGTGAACGCGATTTAAACAGTATTCAATTTCTTAAAAAAGATAATAACCCTGAACACTATCAGAAAATTTATGAAACCTATCAACATTTAAAATCAAGACAGGAAGCTATAAAACCACTTATGCCATTGCAGGTTAACAATAAAACCATCAATTTTAAATTTAATGATTACAGTAATGACATTATAACCGCCAGAGATGAGACGTCTGATTATTTATATGAAAAAGGATTGGGTCTTTTAGATTCCGATTCTAAAGCGACTATTAGAGAATCTTACAATGTATTTAGTTATATCGAAACTATTAATCCTAATTACGAAAAAACAAGACAATTTATTGAAGAAGCCCATGTTAGAGGAACTAATTATGTTATTGTAGATATAGAAAATCAAACCGATCAAATGATCCCTAATAGACTAGAAGCTGATTTATTGAATTTTGATACCTATGGTTTAAATCAATTCTGGACAGTTTATAATGCCAATCAAGATCCGAATATAACATATGACTATGCGATGAAACTTCAGTTAAAACGCATTAATATTTCTCCTGAACAAATTAAAGAAAAGGAAATTCTAAGAGATCAAAACATTGTTGATGGGTGGCAATATAAACTTGACGAAAAAGGAAATGTATTAAAAGACACTTTGGGTAATGACATAAAAATAGATAAAATAGTAAATGTAAGAGCTAGATATTCTGAATATACCCAAATAAAATCGACCCAGGTTATTGGCAATGTAGTCTATATTGATTTAAAATCGAATCAGGTAGTCGATAACTTTACAATTGACAGTGAATTTGTTTTTCAAAATATCTTTGCAGATTTTAGAGGTGACAAAAGAGCACTTACAAGAGACGACTTAAATTTAATCAACAACCTACAAATACCATTTCCTTCCAATGAACAAATGGTTTATGATACGGGCGAAGATTTAAAACTCAAACTAAAAAACATTATAAATTCATATAGAATGAGAACTTAACAAAAAAAACTTCCAAATTGTTTGGAAGTTTTTTTTAAAATTATATTTTCGAAATAATCTCATATTCATAAGTTTACAATATACAGATTCCTTCACTTCGTTCGGGATGACGACTTTTCAAACAGCCTCCTTTTTGGGTTTTCGGTTAGGTCATTTGCTAGCTATTAAAAAAACGAGTAGGCTTTCCACAAAAAAGTAATTGGATATCGTAAATTTAATATTTCTCAGGCACAAAGGTCTGGTAATTCATTGGCGGTCGCACATAAGCTTTATAATCTGGTAATTCCGGAAGTTCAATGGGTTTTAAATCCATTTTTTTATGCGGTATTTTACTTAATACGTGGGTAATACAATTTAATCGTGCCTTTTTCTTGTTGTCCGCATTAACCACATACCAAGGTACTTGTTTGGTATCGGTATGCGCAAACATAGTATCTTTAGCTTTAGAATATTCCAGCCATCTTGAACGCGATTCTACATCCATTGGGCTAAATTTCCAACGTTTTAATGGATTACTAATTCGGTTTTTAAAACGTTTTTCTTGCTCCTCATCACTTACGGAAAACCAATATTTTAAAAGAATTGTTCCAGACCTTACAAGCATACGTTCAAATTCTGGACAAGACCGTAAAAATTCGTTATACTCATTTTCTGTGCAAAAACCCATCACCTTTTCTACGCCTGCTCGGTTATACCAACTCCTGTCAAAAAGAACAATTTCGCCTGCCGCAGGCAAATAATGCACAAACCTTTGAAAATACCATTGTGTTTTTTCTCTTTCGGTAGGCACGCCTAAAGCAACCACTTTACATACACGAGGGTTTAAAGGCTCAGTAAATCGTTTAATAGTGCCTCCTTTTCCTGAGGCATCTCTTCCTTCAAAAATGATAACCACTTTTAAACCTTTATTTTTTACCCATTCTTGAAGATGAACTAATTCCTCGTGCAATTTGGTCAGCTCTTTATCATAGTCAAATGTTTCCTTTTTTGATGCCCCTTTACTTGATATTTTCATTTACACAAGTTAAGAAAAAAATGAAAAAAATATGATGTTATTTCTTTTTAAAACTTGAACTCATCTTGACTTTTTGTTTTTAACCGAAAATGAGATGAAATTTGCTCAGATGAGGCACTTTTTGTGGTATATAGCAGGGCTACACACAAGAAAAGCAACGAAATATGGGCGAATTTCAACCATTTTTCAGGAAACAGAACAAATCAAGATGAGTTCCTTATAGAAATTCTACAAATTTAGTTATTGAATGTCCGTATTGATTCATAATACCATTTTTGTCATTCAGAATGGAGTGA
>CAXBHA010000555.1:0-2607 GCA_963974955.1 uncultured Yeosuana sp.
TGCGATTTTTAGATATTGTTTGAACATGATTTTCGTTTTTTTGATTTGATTGATGATGAATGATTTACTCTGTACGTAAGCTTTTTATGGGGTTAGCTCTTGCAGATCTTATTGCATAATAACTTACGGTAAGTATGGCTACCGAGACAGCCATTAAACCTGCCAGCGCAAAAACCCACCAACTAATATCAATTTTGTAGGCGTATACATTTAGCCATTTGTTCATGGCATACCATGCAAAAGGTGTTGCTATGAGTATCGATATTAATACTAACTTGATAAAATCTTTTGATAATAAAGCTACAATGCTTGTAACCTCAGCACCCAATACTTTTCGTATTCCAATCTCTTTGGTTCGTAACATGGCACTATATGTTGCCAATCCAAATAGCCCTAAACAAGCGATTAAAATTGCTAAAAATGAAAAAAGTGTAAATAATTTTTTAAACCTGAAATCCGCCTGATATTGTTCGTTAAAACTATCATTCAAGAAACTATACAAAAACGGTCTATGCGGGGCTAATTCAGCCCATTTTCCCTCTATACTGGAGATTGCATGCTGCATATCTGATGTTTTGACTTTTAGAGAAATATACCTACCGTATTGTGAATAGCGCATAGATAAAGGAGCTACTTTTTCATGAAGTGACATATAATTGAAGTCTTTAACAACCCCTACAATAGTACCCTCACGCCCCCATTGTTGAAATTTCTTGCCTATAATATCCGCTGGGTCCGAATAGCCAAATGATTTAACCGCAGCTTCGTTTACTATCATAGCACTAAGCGAATCTGATACGAATTCTCTTGAATATGGTCTACCGGCAACTACCTCAATCTCATAATGTGGAATAAAATCAAAATCTATTTCGTACAAGAAAGGTTCAAAATGCTCCATACTCCCTTCAAAAGATTCTATTTCTGTTCCTGCCGCAGGAAAATGACTTCCTGGAACGGTACGTGAACTAGCAACTGAAGTTACTTCTGGTAAACTTTTAAGTTCATTTTTTACAGTCTCAATATTATCTAAAACCTGACCGTCCCAATTAAAATCGATAACCAGTTGTTGTTCATTATCAAAACCTAAATTTTTGTTGAGCATGAACCCTAATTGATAATACACAATTACGGTACTTGCTATTAATGCTATAGAAAGACTAAATTGAAAAATTACCAGTCCCTTTCTAAGATTCACACCTTGTGGAGAAGAACTTACAAGACCTTTAAGTACACTTATAGGTTTAAAGTTAGATAGGACGAACGCAGGATAGCTACCGGATAATAATCCGGTTATTAAAGCAGTACCAAAATAAAGTAGTAATGTTTTTGTGTTGATAATATTATCTAGCGAAAACTCTTTTCCAGTTATGTTTCCCATCCAAGGAAGGCAAATAGCCACAATCAAAAGTCCTATTCCAGCAGATAGAAACACCATGATTAAAGACTCTCCCATAAACTGATACACAAGTCCTTTTTTATCTGCTCCAATCACTTTTCTAACACCAACTTCCTTAGCTCGTTCCATAGATCGGGCAGTAGCCAGATTCATGAAATTGATGCTAGCAATAATTAAAATAAAGAGTCCTATTATGGCGAAAATATAAATGTTGTTCAAGCTTCCTGTGATACCTGGTTGACGAGCTGCTTTCGATTTTAGATAGGTATCCTTTAAAGGCTCGAACGAAATATTGTAGTAATAATCCTTTGATTCTTCTGGAAGTCTACTCTTTAAAAAGCTGGGCATCTTGGCTTGAAAATCCGCAACATTAAAATTATCATCCACTAAAAAATAGGTGTAAAAATCTACATAGCCCCATGAATCGAATATACTTGGTCGAGTTTGGTAAAAAGAACTCATAGACAGTAATACATCGAAACTAAAATGTGAATTAGATGGTACGTCTTTCATTACACCTGTTACCGTATACAAGCCATCATCTGCTCTTCCGCCAACACCATCAACGGTTTTACCCATTGGGTCTTCATTCCCAAAATATTTTTTTGCAGTGCTTTCCGTTAGTACAATAGAGTAAGGTGCTTCTAACGCAGTGTCCGGGTTTCCAGATATTAACGGCCAACTAAAAACATCGAAAACAGTATCATCTACATAAAAACAATTACTCTCTTGAAAAGAGTTTTTATTATATTCAAGCAATACATCTGACCTACCTGAGAATTGAACTTTTTCTATCACTTCAGAAAAATCAGCTTTTAATGCTGGTCCAACAGGAGCGTTCCCCCAAATCCATCGGTCATTCAAATCTTCCGACCCACCATGATGAACAACCCTATAGATATTATCGCCTTTTTCGTGATAGGTATCATAAGAGAGCTCATTGTTTATGAACAAAGCAATCATTAGAAAGCAAGCCATACCAATTGCCAAACCCCCAATATTTATAATGGAGTATCCCTTATTCTTTATTAAATTTCGCCATGCGATTTTCATATAGTTTTTAAACATGATTCTCGTAATTTTTGATGCTTCCACTACGCTCAGTACAAATTGATGATTAGGTGCTACGCACCTTAAATTGATAAAATCCTATTCGGACCTCAACCCTTTTAAAGGTTGTAAAAGTGCTGCGCCTATAGATTGGTAGCTTA
>CAXBHA010000556.1:0-2600 GCA_963974955.1 uncultured Yeosuana sp.
GTTGTATTTCTTTGATAAAATGGCAAATAAACACCACAGATGATGGCACACTTCGTGTGGTTCGAATTTTGTTGGAAGGCCCTCAGAAATTAAAAGATTATTTAGATAAAATTTAAGATGGATACGCTCCAAGACTTCATAGCGCAAATTCCTGTTAGACATAACATTACTTCTACCATAATGCTATTAGGAGTGGCGCAAAATCTATTTTTAAGTATCGTACTTTTTGTAAAAAGCAAAAACAATAGATTACTACTCTATTTTGCATTTTTATTATTATTCGGAACACTGGTTTTTTTGGATACTTATTTGTGTTACACCGGTCTCATAAAACACCTTCTTGAATGGAATGATTCTTCTGAAGTTTTTGTTTTGCTTATAGGTCCTTTTCTCTACTTTACTATTTATGCATTTTTGAAAAGAAAACCTATTTCTATACGTATGGCTTGGTGGCACTTAATTTTACCACTAGGTTATCTTTTATCACAGATTCCGTTTTACACGGCTCCAGTTTCGGTTAAACTAAACGCTTATTTAGGTGCGTATTTTAATAATTTAGGTACCGCATCGGTTCCAGACACATTTAACTACTCGTACCATCACATCAAAGATATATTTGATTGGTTAATTTTATGTAGTTTACTGTTATATACATTATTATCACTAAAACTAGTCAAAGAAGAACGATATAGAAATAATACAGATAAAGCAAACCTTAAATCCGCTAAATACGTTTTCACTCGTAATTCCGCCATAATACTCTTAACTTTTTTCATTCTTCTATTTACTGTCTTTTACATATATGACGACGATGGCGGAGACCATTTTATTGCCATTTTCCAAACTTTAGTATCATTTGCCACCACATACATTATTATTTCTAAATCTAAGTTCTTTGAAAAATCATGGGTTGCAGATAAATATGAAACGCTTTCGAATACAGCGGATGAAATAACATTTAAAGAAATTGAAACATTCGTGGACAACAACTTGTATTATACAAATAGCAATGCCAGTTTAAAACATCTTGCCACCCAGTTAGGTATTCATCCAAATCAAATTTCAAAAACTATAAATTCAGATTTTGGTTCTAATTATAATCACTATATCAATAACAAAAGAATTGAACTAGCTAAAGAGAGATTAGTAGACCCTCAATTTAGTCATCTAACAATTGAGGCTATTGGCGAGTCAGTAGGATTTAAGTCAAAGTCTGCATTTTACAATGCTTTCAAAAAAATTTCGGGTAAATCTCCCTTTAAATTTACAAAGTCAATTTCTCCAAAATTGTAATTCAGGACATATGGTAATGTCCAAAATTTATAATTCCAGATTTTTAAATTCAACTTTGATCCAAATCATTAGATTATGGACAAAAAGTTTAGAAGGTATGATATCGATTGGTTGCGAGTATTCGTTTTTACACTCTTAATCATTTATCATTCAGGTATGTTCTTTGTGCCTTGGGGCTGGCATATAAAAAATAACAACATCTATGATTGGTTGAAGTGGCCAATGCTTTTTTTAAATCAATGGAGACTGCCAATATTATTTCTAATTTCTGGTATGGGTACATTTTATGCCTTATCAAAAAGAAATATATGGCAATTTAATAAGGAGCGATTTTTGCGTTTAGGGATTCCCCTTGTTTTCGGTATGCTCGTTATTGTTCCTCCACAAGTATATTTTGAAAGATTGGTACAAGGTCAATTTCAAGGTTCGTATTGGAGCTACCTGAGCACTATTGCCTATGACGGCATTTACCCAGAAGGCAATTTAAGTTGGCACCATCTGTGGTTTCTTCCCTATCTACTAATTTTTTCTGTAATACTTTCTCCTATTTTCCTTTATATAAAAAATAATAAAAACAGATTTATACGTTGGATTAGCAAGGTAATTCAAAAACCTTACGGATTATACATTTTTACGATTCCACTATATTTATTGGAGTCTTTGCTAGAACCTTTTTATGACATAACCCATGACCTAATTAATGATTGGTTTAATTTTTTCTCTTCCATGACTTTATTTTTCTTCGGATTTGTCATGGTCGCTTGCGGACCTATTCTTTGGAATGCAATCGAAAGGATACGCACAAAAGCTCTTTACTTAGGAATTATATGTTTCATAGGAATGCTTATTACTTGGCAATTTGAAGACGGATACACTCGTCACTTTACCGAAGCTTTTCTGAAAATCGTAAATCTTTGGTCATGGATATTAGTGCTATTAGGATATGCCTCTAAGTATAAAAACAAACCTAGTCCACTTTTGAGCTATGCCAATCGAGCTGTTTACCCATTCTACATTCTTCACCAAACCGTAACCGTAGGAATTGCATATTACATAAAGGATTTGCAATGGAGTTTACTTTTAAAAGCTACAATTTTAATCGTAGGTACATTTTTAATATGTTGGTTAATTTATCATTTAATCATATCAAAAATAAAACCTCTGCACCCTCTATTCGGATTAAAAAAAGGTATTTAACTATATTTTATGTAAAAAATTAAACATCTAACCATTAACAGTATCAACAAAACTCATAAAAAATTGTGACTTCATTAAACTTTTGGTTTCTAAATAAATACAATCAATTA
>CAXBHA010000557.1:0-2596 GCA_963974955.1 uncultured Yeosuana sp.
TGAGCTTGACTTACTTGAAGAGGAAAATGAAACACTTAGTAATGTTGAAGCCATAAAGGAAAAACTTTCAGAATCCTATCAAATTTTAAATGATGAGCAAATAGGAGTACTGTTATCCTTGAAAACGCTAAAAGCGAATTTTCAGAAATTAAAAGGATATTCCTCAAAGTATGAAGATGTGTTCAATAGAGTTGAAAGTAGTTTAATTGAAATGGATGATGTCTTTAGAGAGATTGACAGCATGAATGACACTTTAGAAGCAGACCCAAAAAGGTTGGAAGAAGTGAACTCTAAATTAACAGTCCTTAATAATTTGTTGCAAAAACATGCAGCAGCTGATATTATAGAGTTAATTAAAATAAAAAATGAGTTAGATGATAAAGTTGTAATCACTGAAAATATAGAAGGTACAATCCAGAAGAAAAAAAATGAAATTGATAGCAAAACAGATCAGCTCAATTCTATTTCAAAACAAATCCATGGTAACAGAGAAAAAGCAATTCCCGATTTAATATCTCAATTGGAAACTATTTTAGGTAGCTTAGGCATGCCCAATGCACAATTTAAAGTTGATTTGAAGTACGGTGATAGTTTTTATGGTAATGGAAAAGATGAATTGTACTTTTTGTTTTCGGCCAATAAGGGCGGACAATTTAATGAGTTAAAAAAAGCAGCTTCAGGCGGAGAATTATCTAGAATTATGTTGGCAATTAAGTCTGTTCTTTCAAAATACATTCAACTGCCAACTATCATTTTTGATGAAATAGATTCTGGTGTTTCAGGTGAAATTTCTAATAAAATGGGTGATATTATGTTACTAATGAGTAAATCGATGCAGGTTATTTCAATTACCCATTTACCACAAATAGCGGCCAAGGGACATACGCATTTTAAAGTGTTTAAGGAAGATGTGAATGAGGTAACTAGAACTAATCTTGTAAAACTAAACCAGGATGAGCGCATTGTGGAAATTGCTCAAATGTTGGGTGGTATCGAAATGTCATCATCAGCCATAGCGCACGCAAAAGAATTACTTAATTGAAAAAAGTTTCAAGTTTAAAGTTAAAAGTTTAGTATTTTTGAGCCGTAGTGATCAATTGACAACTAACAACTAAACACCATTCAATATGTCATACAATTTACTAAAAGGAAAAAAAGGAATTATATTTGGAGCGTTAGACTCTAACTCAATTGCTTGGAAAACAGCTGAACGCGTTCATGAAGAAGGGGGTCAATTTGTGTTGACAAATGCTCCAGTTGCTATGCGTATGGGACAAATAAATGAATTAGCTGAAAAAACGGGTTCTCAAATTATTCCAGCGGATGCAACTTCATTAGAAGATCTGGAACATTTAGTTGCACAATCAATGGAAATTCTTGGTGGTAAAATTGATTTTGTTTTACATTCTATAGGGATGTCAATCAATGTTCGTAAAGGGAAACATTATACAGACCAAAATTATGAATGGACTCAAAAAGGAACCGATGTTTCTGCAATGTCTTTTCATAAAGTGATGCAATGTTTATACAAAGCCGATGCTATGAATGAGTGGGGTAGTATCGTTGCTTTAACCTATATGGCTGCACAACGCGTGTTTCCGGATTACAATGACATGGCAGATAATAAGGCGTATTTAGAAAGCATTGCACGTAGTTTTGGATATTTCTTTGGAAGAGACAAAAAGGTTCGTGTCAATACCATTTCTCAATCACCAACGCCTACTACTGCCGGTAGTGGCGTAAAAGGTTTTGATGGGTTTATTGCGTATGCCGATAAAATGTCGCCACTTGGGAATGCTACAGCTTTAGATTGCGCTAATTATACAGTAACTTTATTTAGCGATCTTACAAAACGTGTTACTTTGCAAAACCTTTATAATGATGGGGGCTTTAGTAATATGGGTGTGAGCAATGCCGTAATGGAAACGTTTATGAAATAGTGATTTTATATAAATTTGATAAACTGGCCACTTATAGAACGGTGGCTTTTTTGATTGGTTTAGTTACATTTGTGATATGCAATTACAGTTTTCTTTTATCATTCCAGTTTTTAATCGTCCAGACGAAATACAGGAGCTTTTACAAAGTTTTATTGCGTTAGATACTCATGAAAATTTTGAAATTGTAATTGTTGAGGATGGATCAAACCTATCATCGCAAAAAGTTGTTGAGAACTTCAAATCTAAACTCAACATTTCTTATCTTTTTAAAGAGAACACAGGGCCGGGTGATTCAAGAAATTATGGAATGACGCACGCTAAAGGAAATTACTTTATCATTTTGGACTCCGATTGTATTCTGCCCCCTAACTATTTATCTGAAGTCATTAAAAGTTTAAGAGAAGAGTTTGTAGATTGCTTTGGTGGCCCAGATGTGGCACATAAGTCGTTTTCAAACCTTCAAAAAGCTATTGATTTTTCAATGACATCGTTTATTACTACGGGCGGGATAAGAGGAAATAAAAATAGTGTGGATGCCTTTCAACCTCGAAGTTTTAATATGGGTATTTCAAGAAAAGCCTTTGAAGAATCAAAAGGTTTTGGAACAATTCATCCAGGTGAAGATCCAGATTTATCCATTCGACTATGGGATTTAG
>CAXBHA010000558.1:0-2591 GCA_963974955.1 uncultured Yeosuana sp.
CTCAAATGATAATATACCACAGAATATCTCATTTGTTAGTGGAGAAAGTCTTGGAAATCTAAAAAATGAGTCTTTTATTAAAACATCGAATACGTCTATTAATCAATCGTTAGGATTCATTGAAATTCCTTTAGAAATTGAATATGCCATTATTAATAAAAAATTTGGAGTAAACCTTATCGGTGGGTTTAGTTCCTTGTTTTTAAACAACAACAAGCTGTATTCCGATGTTAATGGTGAGCGAACCTTAATTGGTGAAGCCACTAATTTGAACAACGTAAGTTACAGCGCCAATTTTGGCTTAGGTCTAAATTACAAAATGACACAAAAGTTTGAATTGAATTTAGAGCCTGTGTTCAAATATCAAATCAACACGTTTAACAATACATCTGGTGATTTTAAACCCTTTTTTATTGGTGTTTATACCGGCATTGGATTTAAATTTTAGGTTTTTGGTTAGGCCTCGATATCTCTTTTCATTAAGCTCATTAAGCTCGAAAAGAATATCTAAAAGAGGCTGTCTTAAAAGTGTTTTGATTGTCATTTTGAGCCTAGTCGAAAAATCTTATTTACCTAATTATCAATAATTTGATTTTCAATGGATTCTTCATTTTTATTCAGAATGACACTTTTAAGACAGCCTCTTCAAAAACAGCATTTAATTAATTATTGTTGCATGTTTTTTGCTTCGATACTTAAGGTAGCGTGCGGCACTAATTTTAAGCGTTCTTTATTAATGAGCTTTCCAGTAACTCTGCATACACCATAGGTTTTGTTTTCAATACGAATCAGCGCATTTTTCAAATCTCTAATAAATTTTTCTTGTCTAATTGCCAATTGTGAATTAGATTCTTTACTCATAACCTCACTTCCTTCATCAAATGCTTTAAATGTTGGTGAGGTATCTTCAGTGCCATTATCATGGTCGTTCATGTACGCACTTCTTATGAGCTCCAAATCATTTTGCGCTTTTTGAATTTTATCTTTGATTAGTTCTTTAAACTCTGCCAAATCTTTATCTGAGTATCTTATATTTCTCTCGTCATTCATGATTTTAATGTTTTTTAATAAACAATTTTGTGTTTACTTCATCAAAGGTAATTTCTATACCGTTGTCTACTTGTTCAATAAATTCTAATTCCTCTGTTAATGTTTCAGCCTTAATATACGAAATATTGGTAATAACCGCATTAATAATATAATCATCTTTTTGAAGAAGTACATCAATTCTATCTGTAACTTCAAATCCTGAATCCTTTCGTAAGTTTTGTATTCTGTTTACTAACTCGCGCGCAATACCTTCTTTGCGTAAACCATCTGTAATAGTAACATCCAAGGCCACTGTTAAAGACCCTTCATTTGCAACCAACCACCCTTCAATATCTTGAGAAGTAATTTCTACATCTGTGCGTTCTAAAGTAATATTTTTTCCATTAATGGCAACTTTTAAATGGCCATTTTGTTCTATTTTGTTAATATCTTCTGACGTAAAGTGTATTACGGCGTTCGCAATGGTTTTCATATCCTTTCCAAAACGAGGCCCCAAGGTTTTAAAATTAGGTTTTATTTGTTTTACAAGAATATCTGAAGCATCCTCTAAAAGCTCAATTTCTTTAATATTTACTTCGTGCTTTATTAAATCTGCAACCGCTAAAATTTCTTCCTTTTGTTGCTTATTTGTAATAGGAATCATGATTTTTTGAAGTGGCTGACGAACTTTTATCTTCTCTTTGGCTCTTAATGATAATACCAATGATGATATGGTTTGTGCACTCTCCATTTTGTGTTCTAAAGGTTTATTCACAAAAGCGGCATCGAATACTGGAAAATCGGCCAAATGGACACTTTCGAAAGTTTCCTTTTTAGTTGCCACATTTAAATCCAAATACAATCTATCCATAAAGAACGGTGCAATAGGTGCGCCTAATTTGGCTATGGTTACCATACAGGTATAAAGCGTTTGATATGCTGAAATTTTATCGGTTTGATAATCGCCTTTCCAAAAACGCCTTCTGCTTAAACGCACGTACCAATTACTTACATAATCTTGTGTAAAATCCGAGATTGCTCTTGCTGCTTTTGTGGGTTCGTAATCAGCATAAAAGGCATCCACTTTTTTAATTAACGTATGGAGTTCTGAAAGGATCCATCTATCAATTTCAGGTCTATCGTTTAAAGGAATTTCAGCTTCAGAATAACTAAACTTATCCAGATTGGCATATAAGGTGAAAAATGAATAGGTGTTATAAAGCGTTCCGAAGAATTTACGCTTCACCTCTTCAATACCTTCCAAATCGAATTTTAAATTATCCCAAGGATTCGCATTGCTAATCATATACCAGCGCGTAGCATCGGCACCATAAGTAGACAACGTTTTAAAAGGATCGACTGCATTACCAAGTCGCTTCGACATTTTTTGCCCGTTTTTATCTAATACCAAACCATTGGACACCACGTTTTTATAGGCTACAGAATCAAATACCATGGCACCAATGGCATGAAGCGTATAAAACCAACCACGGGTTTGGTCGACTCCTTCAGCAATAAAATCGGCTGGGAAAGCCCCTTTTAATTTCCCCCAAGGGGAAAAA
>CAXBHA010000559.1:0-2589 GCA_963974955.1 uncultured Yeosuana sp.
AAGTGGGCGCAAAAGGACAATTTTTTAGCAAATGGAAAAAGTTTAAACCAGCTCATTAAGTTTGACAAGATTGGTATGCTAAAATTCTTAGAATAGAACTTCTTATTCTTGTAATTCATCAAGCATTAATTTATAATCATATTGTAAATCTTCATGAAGTGTTAAGACAATCTTTTTTATGAGCAGAATTTGTCTCTCAAGGATATTAGTAAGCGTTACGTTATTTTTTATCGAAGGTTTAAAGGTTTTTAATTTTTGGCAGAAATATAAAAGCAGTTCAACTTCAGTTTCTTTTTTAAGTGAATAACGAGCAAATTTTTTAATGTTACGCAATATTTTGCGAACACTTTTTTTAATATAGAAATAACTATTAATGTTTATTACTTCAAATTGTTCGTCTATAAATAGTTTAACAGTCTCAATGTATTCGTCTTCATTATCAGATTCAAACAGTAAATAAGTGAGTAGTTCTTTGTTTTCCTTTTTGAATTTAGCCAAACGCAAGCATAGTTCTGTTAATTCCTCTGAAGAGCGAAATTGCAATTCTTTTTTTATGGTAGCAACTGATACAGCCTTCACGGTCTTTTTATCTCAATTTAGGAAAATTTAGAGGACTTAATTCGTGCATCACGCCATAAACAGCTTCAAAGACATCTTCCACAGACGGTTTTGAAAAATAGTCTCCATCGGTTCCATAAGCAGGCCTATGTGCTTTTGCTGTTAAGGTTTTTGGTTGACTATCTAAATATTGATAAGCGTTTTGGGTGTTTAATATTTCATTTAGAATGTAAGCCGATGCGCCGCCTGGAACATCCTCATCAATAATCATTACCCGACTGGTTTTTGCCAAACTTTTTGCAATGTCATGATTTAAATCAAAAGGTAACAGCGATTGAACGTCTATAACTTCAGCATCTATGTCCAAAAGTTGAAGGTCTTTAGCTGCTTGTTCCACAATACGCAATGTAGAACCATAAGAAACTAAGGTGATATCACTTCCTTTTTTTACAATTTCAACAACTCCAATAGGTGTTTTTATTTCACCGATATTATTAGGCATTTTTTCTTTAAGTCGATACCCATTTAAACATTCTATAACTAATGCAGGTTCGTCACCTTCCAATAGAATATTATAAAATCCGGCAGCTTTGGTCATATTTCTAGGAACTAATACGTGTATTCCGCGAACCAAATTCAAGATACCACCTAGTTGAGAGCCCGAATGCCAAATGCCTTCTAACCTGTGGCCACGAGTGCGTATAATGAGCGGTGCTTTTTGACGCCCTTTGGTTCTGTAGTGTAAGGTTGCCAAATCATCACTTATAATTTGTAGGGCATACATTAAATAATCTAAATATTGAATTTCGGCAATAGGTCGTAATCCTCTCATTGCCATGCCAATGCCTTGGCCAACAATGGTAGCTTCTCGTATTCCACAATCTGCAACCCTAAGCTCGCCATATTTTTCTTGCAAGCCTTCCAATCCTTGGTTAACATCTCCTATATAGCCTGTGTCTTCCCCAAATATTAGAGTTTCGGGATACTTGTTAAATATAAAATCAAAATTATCTCGAATTATAATCCGTCCATCTACATAGTGGGTATCAGCACCATAAGAGGGTTTAACTTCACTAATGTAAATAGAGGATTTATCTGTTTCAGAATATAAATGCGAACTAAACTTTGGTTGGGTTTCTTTAATGTAACGGCTTATCCAGTTGACTAGATTTTGTTTTTCAATGGAAGTATTAGCAATATTATGATGTAAAATAGTTCTCGCCGTAGATAAGACATCTTTACGGGTAGGCTCTTCTAGCTCAAATAAGCTATTTTTACATTTTGTAATATAATCCCCATTTGAACTTTTGGATGCCAGACTTGATAGTATTACACCAAGTTCCTGCCGATCCTTGATTATGGGTGCTAAAAAGGTATCCCATGCCTTTTTTTTGCCGTCTCTAACATCTCGTTTAATGCCACGTTCTATATCGGTCAAAACTTCATTAGTAGCGAGCCCGCTTTCAATCATCCATAATCTCATTCTAGCGTTACAATCATGTTAGCCTATTCTTGTTTTTATAACGTTCATGTGAACCTGAGGTTGAATGGCCTTGTGGTTGTGTTAATTCTGATACATGGATTAAAACGGGAACATGTTCTTCTCTTGCTATGGCCGCAGCTTCTTGGTATGTTTCTATAAGATTGGAATAATCCCATCCTTTTACTCGTAATATTTCAAAACCTGTTTGCTCGTTGTCCCGTTGAAAGCCTTTTAATATCTCTGATATGTTTTCTTTTGATGTTTGATGTCTTGCATGTACAGATATTCCATACTCATCATCCCAAACACTAATAACCATAGGAACTTGTAACACACCAGCAGCATTGATGGTCTCAAAAAACAAACCTTCACTCGTACTTGCGTTTCCAATAGTTCCCCAGGCAACCTCATTTCCATTGATTGAAAAATTGGGGTTCTTAATACCTTTTACTTGTCTGTATATTTTTGATGCTTGTGCCAATCCTAATAAACGAGGCATTTGCCCTGCTGTAGGAGAGATATCAGCACTTGAATTGTACTGCGTGGTT
>CAXBHA010000560.1:0-2583 GCA_963974955.1 uncultured Yeosuana sp.
CATACAAATAGATACGATCTATAAATATGATTACTAAGACGAATTGTAATAATAAATATTCCTTTATTTATGCGCGAAGAAATGATTTATTAAAGTACTTACTGTATTAAGTGATATTGCCCTCCTACTGTCTTATTTTAACAAATTTTGAAGCTGTGCATCTTTAAAATTTGATTTGTTAATTATTTGCTATAACAATATTGATATAATGTTTTAAAATGTATTTTCATTTTTTCTTTAGCCAATGTTGCGTCTTGATTTTTTATGGCTTGATAAATATCGGTGTGTTCTTGTATGCCTTTAAGCGCCAAATTTTCATCACAAACATGATATTTTTCGAAGTTTATTATAATCTCAGGAGTAATTGATAACATAAACGTATTCATGGTACTATTTTTACTTGCCTTGGCTATTGCCAAATGAAACAGTAAATCTTCTTGTACAGCATCTGCACCTGATAACACTTTTTTTTCAAAGGCCTCCAAGGCTGCTTTAATATTTTTTAAATCTTCATCAGTACGTCTTAAAGAAGCTAATTTCACTGTTTTTAATTCCAATAAAATACGTGTTTCAACGAGCGATTTAAAATCTGGGGATTCTAATTGCAGAATATCATCAATAATGCCGTTCATTGCAATCACTCCAATATTAGCAATAAAGGTTCCACTTTGCGGAATTGATTTTAACAAGCCATAAAATTCTAATTTTTGAATAGCATCTCTTACTACACCGCGACTCACACCAAATTTATCAGACAACATCCTTTCCGAAGGTAATTTATCATCAGGTTCTAAATTTTTATAATTGATTAATTCTCTAATTTTATCAATTACAGTATTTTGTACCTCTTGATTGTCGTTTATTGATAATATCTCTAAATTCATACATCTTTAAAAAATTGGTTAACCACAAATTTGCCTATAAAAATATAAAAACTTTAACAGTATCCTTGGTTTATGAAATCATTTCTAAAAAAAATAATTTAAAAAATGATTTCAACGTTAATGGCTTACAGTTAACTCGTAATATTTTACTCTTGCAAAGGCTCCTTCGTCTCTTGATTGAAAATAGTTCCCCGCTTTAAAGTAATTTTCAAAAATGCCCCATTTTCTCATATGGAGGTTTTCATACACTTTATATTGATGTTTATTTAAAATAACCACCATTTTACCTTCTGAGACTTTTACCTCTAAAGCGAACTTTTTAAAGCCAACTTCTTCTTCAAAAGTATAACCATCATCATCACCCCAAGCTTCTTCATAAAGAATTTCAGGTTCTGAAAGATTCAAATTTTTAAGCTCTTTGGTTTTTACTCTAATTTTTCCGTCTTGCCAATAGATTTTCAATATTGGTGGCGCGTTATTGTCTTTCTGTCCTATTAAATCGCGTTGTGCATCTGTTAATCTACCATGAATTTGCATGATGATAGCTTTATGATATTTGCCATTGGAATCTCTTGAAATTTCGTCCATGGCCAATTCACCTTTCATAGTGCCACCTTGAGCAAACGTCCAATTAGTATCGTTATCTCCTGGCACCATTTGTTCACGCAGTTCTGATCTTGAATATTTTGTGTTTGCCGTGGTTGCTTCACTAGGGTATGCATAAAATACCAGTGCGCCACTAGTAGAATCGTTGTACATGTAAGGTATTAACCTTGGGTCTGTGGCATAGTTCAAAATAGCTGGGGACTCAACGTTTGTGGCACTTCCTTTTTTATTTAATTCCGGTGTTGTAACACTCCAGTGACTTAAATCGATATCTGGTAATTTGAACTTTTTTTTCTTCTTACTTTGTCTTTTTTCAACTTTTTTATCCGAATCTGTAACACTACTTGTCTTTTCCTGACAAGTAGCGTTCACAGATAGAAATGCTATTAAAACAATTGATAATATATTTCTAATTGGATTTTTCATTATAAACATTTTTATTACAATACTTCAATTGTAAAAGAATCGATGTAACATTCATCACCAATATTGTAGAATAAAATGGCCAATGATGTATTTGCCCCTGAATCGAAGGTTAATTGCCCATCAACCAATGCTGCATTGTTCGCAGCAGTTTCATCGTAAGTAACACTTGCAATAACATTGCTTGGTGCTGTAGCAGCAGCTAAATCTATTCCTGTACTTGGCTTAATCATCGCCACTATTAAACTTCCAACAACCGCTGAGTTCGTGTCTTTAATTCTATATTTAAACTTTAATACATAATTTGTATTAGGTGTCATAGATAATTCTTGATACCCTATTCGACTTCCGTCAGCTGGTAATTTTGCGGCATTGCTTCCTTCATAATAACCACCAGAACTAGTAATTTGAATAACGCCACCTAAATCTGCGTTTCTCCATGGGTCTCTGCTATCATTTCCTAAATCAAATCCAGGTTCTAAAATATCCGGAGGCAGTATAATAGGAATTTCTGGCTCTACAACTTCAACAGTTTGTGAAAATGTACTTAAAACACCAAGTTTATCGGAGGCGGTTAATGTTACCGTATAAGTTCCTTCTGCCGGATATGTATTGATGCCATCAACACTTGTTGATGTATTACCATCCCCAAAGTCCCATGAATAATCCG
>CAXBHA010000561.1:0-2578 GCA_963974955.1 uncultured Yeosuana sp.
CTGGGACTCGAAATTGAGCCAATTTAAAGGTTTTTCCATACGTTAGTCAGAATTTTAAGAACCCCACAGATCTAATAATTCAGTCAAAGTGAGTACATTCTCTTATCATTTAGTCGAACTTCCCTTTTTTGTTGCGGCAAAAAGAATAATTTCGAATCCAATTTCTAAAAACACGAAGGGACTGATACACTCCGAATACATGACGGCAATGACTCTAGGTTCTCCAATCTTTTCTCTTTCTAGGGTTTTAATAGGACAAGTAGCAGTTTTTATGCAATGGGAAAATGAATCTGCACTTGAAAACTATTTGGAACAAGACGGTTTTGGAAGAATTCTAGCAAAAGGTTGGCATGTGCGTTTGTCTTTTATTAGAGAATGGGGAAAGTTTAGTGGATTCAAAATACCAGACTATAAAGACAAATTAGAAAGCCAAAATTCTCCTGTAGTCGCTGTAACAATGGCAAGAATGAATCCTTATGCAGTACCCAGATTTATACATTGGGGCAGACCGGTTGAAAAACTAGTAAGAGACCATCCAGGAACCACTCTTTCATTGGCATCAGTAAAGTTTCCGAATACAGTCTCAACTTTTTCAATTTGGAAAACGGAAAAAGAAATGACCGATATGGTTCATGGTCATAGTAAAGTGGAAAAACCGAAAAGGCATTCAAACGCAATGGAAGAACGAGAAAGAAAAGACTTTCATTTTGAATTTACAACTCTTCGATTTAAGCCTTTAGCTGAGTTTGGAAAATGGAAAGGTCAATCGAATTTTATTCCCGGTAATTAAACATTATTTGTGAAGATGGGAATCGCTAGGAAAAATCAAAGCATTCAAGATTGGATTACTCAGCAATGGGTCATACTGTTTGGACAAAGAATTGACAATGAAAAATTCCAATGGCTCTTAGGACCATTTGGTGGAACTAAAGGAATCGGGCTAAAATTCATTGAGCAGTTAGCTAAAGAAGAGAGTTTAGCGATTGATAGCCAAAGAGAAAATAAAGGATTACTAGATTCAATTCTGAATCTAGGACTATCAGAAATAGAACTAACGAGACTATCTCCAGACGTAATTGACTTCTATGAAAACACTTCAAATTATGACCTGCTCCTAAAGACAAAATGGAATCCAATATTCAAAGTTTTTGGCTCGTTAGTCAGAATGATTTTCAGCAATAGAATTGAACAACTGAATGTTCCCATAGAAAACTTAAAAGATGCATCAATACTAACAAACGAAATAATAAAACTAGTCGATCCAAAGACAAAAGAGGTTAAAAGGACAATTTGGTTAAGGACTTTTAAATCGACAGGTCAAGTTGTTTACTCAGGAGTTTATGAGACATGCTATTTACCAGACAAACAGATATGCATCAAGGCTATTTTTCCTTTACCAAATGGAAACGCAACGGTGATATTAACGCCTAGTGTTGGCAAAAATGGAGAACTCATTTTAGATTCTTCGGGGCAAAAAATTGGAGATAGTGGTTTTTACTTTTTACTTATGGATTCAAAAGGACAATTATGGAGTAAATTTATCAAGTCCTTCAAAGATAAATTGGTCGTAAAAAGCATTAATAATAGAATTACTGCGATACAGACTTTGACTTTGTGGAATTTAAAAGTTCTTGAATTTGAATATGAAATAAAAAAACTACACACAACAAAACCTATAAGCAATAGCGCCCTTTGGGACGCTACTGCTCATAGCTAAACCATTGGCGGTAATTAAAAAATGACGAGAACATACTCTGAAATATTGATAAGTAATGAGCCTGATAGTGACCTATTCAAATCACTTTCGGACAGGTTGAAAATGGAATTTAAGGCCGAACTTATCGAAAGAGTTGAAGACTTAGACTCGAAATATTTTGACTTTAAAATCAAAGACAAAGTTTTGACTTTGCATCTTCAGAACTACATTGGAATAACACTGTTTCCTAAAGGCTTAAATGATGCGACCGAAAATGAAAATCTATTTACAGAAGTCGTTGGATTTAAACTCAAGTATTCCACTTCTGACTTTGTCACTTGGGTAAAAATTAAAGACCAAGCAGAAGCAGAAATAAATTATGTTCTCGAAAATGTGCAAGAAGCACGTAGCGACAAAGCTGAATATGAATTCACGACTTATAAGGATTATGCAAATTGCGAAGGACACGAACATTGCGAAATCTGCAATTCAGTAGTTTCTTGCAACGACACTGAAAATAAGCTGTATTCGACACTAAGACATTTAACTTGTCCAGATTGCTATAAAAAGTATGTGGAAAATGATGAATATTTAAAAGAAATCGAACGACTTGAAAAAATAAAAAAACTACCGCCAACAATGGCTATACCCAATAAGGGGTTAGTTGCTATATTGAAAGGTTGGTTTTCATAGCAAGTCCGCCAAATCGTTGATTTGGCTTTTAAGAATGAAGAAATTAAAAACAAAATACAACGCTTTGGCTTAGGTGCAATCAGAATGGTTATCGCTTCGGAATCCCTTACTGTGCATAGCCGGGTCGTTGCCAACAATCCTCTATATATGAAACTTATTTACTTTCAGAGCTAACGGGGTGTTGCATCA
>CAXBHA010000562.1:0-2577 GCA_963974955.1 uncultured Yeosuana sp.
AAAGAAATTACACTGTTGATGGATAAAGCTAAAGAAGCAAGAAGTAAGGCCTATGCCCCATATTCTAATTTTTATGTTGGAGCTGCACTGCTTTTGGACAATAATGAGATCATTACAGGAAGTAATCAGGAAAATGCCTCGTATCCTTCGGGTTTATGTGCCGAACGTACGGCTATATTTTATGCCAGTTCACAATATCCGAAAGCTAAAATTGTAAAAATGGCTATTACTGCCGGGTCAAAAAAAAATAAAACAACCACACCTATTCCACCATGTGGTGCCTGCCGACAAGCGATTGCAGAATATGAAGTAAAACAAGAAACACCAATAGAAATATATTTTATGGGTGAAACAGGTAAAATTGCAAAATCTGATTCTTTAGCAAATTTATTACCTTTCGTTTTCGATAAGTCTGTCTTGTAATATTTTTAAAAAAAGATGATTTTTAATTTGTTCTATCAATTGAGATTTTCAAAATAATAGTAATTGCTATTAAAAATTGTTAAATATGCAATGTTGTATATAAAGTGCTTTTTTTTTAATATTTTTTCTACTTTAATTAATTAACGCTTTTTCAATAGGGCACAAAGTATTACTTTTGTGTTTCGCATAAGTAAAACCTAATTATAGTCGATGCAAAAAATCACAAAGGAGGTATACCTCAAATGGTATGAAAACATGTTATTCTGGAGAAAGTTTGAAGATAAACTCGCTGCGGTTTACATACAACAAAAAGTAAGAGGATTTCTTCATTTATATAATGGTCAAGAAGCAGTCTTAGCAGGCGCTTTACATGCCATGGATTTAACTAAAGACAAAATGATAACTGCGTATAGAAATCACGTACAACCAATTGGTATGGGGGTTGATCCTAGACGTGTTATGGCAGAATTATATGGGAAAGCTACAGGAACATCACAAGGATTAGGTGGTTCTATGCATATTTTTTCTAAAGAATTTCGCTTTTTTGGTGGCCATGGTATTGTAGGTGGGCAAATTCCATTAGGGGCTGGTATTGCTTTTGGAGATAAATATCATGGGAGTGATGCCGTAACGTTATGTTGTTTTGGTGATGGTGCGGCACGTCAAGGATCGTTGCACGAAACGTTTAACTTGGCAATGTTATGGAATTTACCAGTGGTGTTTGTTTGTGAGAACAACGGGTATGCCATGGGAACGTCGGTTGCCCGTACCGCGAGTCATACCGATATTTGGAAATTGGGAAAAGGTTATGAAATGCCTTGTGGGCCTGTCGATGGAATGGATCCTATAAAGGTAGCCGAAGCATTTGATGAAGCCATTCAAAGGGCACGTAAAGGTGGTGGCCCCACATTTTTAGAGTTGAAAACATACCGTTATAGAGGGCATTCAATGAGTGATGCCCAACATTATAGAACGAAAGATGAAGTTGAAGAGTACAAAAAAATTGATCCAATTACACAAATCAAAAAAATCTTAATGGACAATAAATATGCAACTGAAGCAGATATAAAAGTGATTGATAAACGGGTTAAGGATTTAGTTGCGGAATGTGAAAAATTTGCCGAAGAATCGTCGTTTCCAGAAAAAAACGTGATGTATGATGCGGTTTATGAGCAAGAGGATTATCCATTTTTACAACATAAAATATAAGCTATGGCAGAAATTATAAATATGCCTCGTTTAAGCGATACCATGGAAGAAGGTACTGTGGCTACTTGGTTGAAAAAAGTTGGTGATACAATAAGTGAAGGAGATATATTAGCCGAAATTGAAACCGATAAGGCTACCATGGAGTTTGAGTCTTTCCATGAAGGAACATTGCTGTATATTGGGGTAAAAGAAGGGGAAACCACCAAAGTAGATACCTTGTTGGCCATTATAGGAGATGAAGGAGAAGATATTTCGGGGTTTTTAAAAGAAAATAAAACGGATACAAAAGAACAAAAAGAAGAGGCTAAAGTAGATGTCATTCTGAGCGATAGTGAAGAATCCAGTAAAAAAACATCTTCTTCTGAAGAAGTCAAACTGCCTGAAGGAGTAACCGTAGTGACCATGCCTCGTTTAAGTGATACTATGGAAGAGGGAACCGTGGCTTCGTGGTTAAAAAAGATTGGAGATCAAGTTAATGAGGGAGATATATTAGCTGAAATAGAAACCGATAAGGCTACCATGGAGTTTGAAAGTTTCCAATCTGGAACTTTATTATATATTGGTTTAAATGAAGGTGAATCTGCTAAAGTAGATGCGCTTTTAGCTATTATTGGCCCAAAAGGAACAGATGTTTCTGCTATTGCCAAAAACTTTAAAGAAGAAGGTGCTTCTGCAAAAGCAGAAGAAGCACCAATACAAGTAGAGTCTAAAAAAGAAGCAACTGCCACTTCGAGCGCAGTCGAGAAGTCTCATACTTCAACTTCTGATTCAAGTAGAATTTTTATTTCCCCATTAGCCAAGAAAATGGCTGATGAAAAAGGTATTAATTTGTCACAAGTTAAGGGGTCTGGTGAGAACGGAAGAATTATAAAACGTGATGTAGAAAACTATGCACCTGCCACCGCAACCTCAGCCGCCGCTGTTGGTAAGTTTGTTCCATCAGGT
>CAXBHA010000563.1:0-2572 GCA_963974955.1 uncultured Yeosuana sp.
ATGAGGATATCGTGGCATTTGTACCATCTCGTCATTTAGAAAAAGAAGATGGTAAAAAACTTAAAAAAGGCGAATCAGCTGAATTTAAAATCATCGAGTTTAACAAAGAGTTTAAACGTGTCGTTGCTTCTCATACAGCTATTTTTAGAGCTGAAGAAGCTGCTAATGTAAAGGCGGCTGTTAAAAAAGCGGCCGCTTCGGCTGCAGAAGCAGAAGCAATCTCATGAATTGCAACTCCTATTTAGCAGATTACTTCGTCATTCGTACCTCATTCCTCGTAATGACGTTTGGTTTCGTCATTGCGAGGAGATTTTATGCGACGAAGCAATCTGCCTATTTATAAAGAGACTGCCACGTCGTGAAAAACTCCTCGCAGTGACGGATTTAAGAACTGCCGACACAATCAAGTGCGCAAGGGATAGCAGCGGCATCCTTTTTTGAGGCACGAGAAAAGATATAGCGTATAGCCCGACCCTTTTGGGATGCGCCGAAATAAAGATTAGCATTAATGGTTTTAACTTCTAAAATTTTGCATTACCTTTGTGTTCCAAATACGTTTGGGTAGTATATGAGTCAAAAAGTTTTACTTAACGCAAAAGAGGTAAACATCATTCTTCATCGATTGACTTGTCAACTTATTGAAAAGCATAATGATTTCTCGAATACCGTGTTAATTGGTCTACAACCACGAGGTGTTTATTTAGCCAACAGAATTGCTAAAATTCTAAAAGAGGATTATAAGGTTAAAAATATTCAATTAGGTCTATTGGACATTACCTTTTTTAGAGATGATTTCCGTAGAGGCGATAAACCATTAGAAGCCAATACAACAAACATTAATTTTATAGTAGAGAACAAAACAGTTGTATTTATTGATGACGTGCTATATACTGGACGAAGTATCCGTGCGGCTTTAACAGCTATTCAATCCTTTGGAAGGCCAAATGAGATAGAGTTACTCACACTTATTGACAGGCGTTTTAGCAGGCATTTACCTATTCAACCAGATTATAAAGGCAGACAAGTAGATGTAATAAATAATGAAAAAGTAAAGGTCAATTGGAAAGAGAACGATGGGGAAGACACAGTTTACTTGATAAATAAATAATAAATTACCCATGAGCGAATTAAGTGCCAATCACTTATTAGGAATTAAATATCTAAACAAACAAGATATTCAACTTATTTTTGAAACGGCCGATCATTTTAAAGAAGTCATTAACAGACCCATTAAAAAAGTA
This sequence comes from uncultured Yeosuana sp., assembly GCA_963974955.1. Taxonomy (GTDB): domain Bacteria; phylum Bacteroidota; class Bacteroidia; order Flavobacteriales; family Flavobacteriaceae; genus Yeosuana. The sequence goes on from CAXBHA010000563.1 coordinate 1,242, forward strand.
CCTTCGCTACGAGATATTACCATTGCCAATTTGTTTTTTGAAAATTCTACTAGAACAAAATTATCCTTTGAACTGGCTGAAAAGCGCTTATCGGCCGATATTATCAATTTTTCATCAGCGCAATCTTCAGTTAAAAAAGGAGAGACTCTCATCGATACAGTTAATAATATTCTTTCCATGAAAGTGGATATGGTGGTTATGCGACATCCAAACCCGGGAGCTGGAGTATTCCTATCGAAACATGTAAAGGCTAGTATTATTAATGCTGGCGATGGCGCACATGAGCATCCAACACAGGCCCTGTTAGATTCGTATTCAATAAGAGAGAAACACGGGGAAGTAAAAGGGAAAAATATTGTCATTGTGGGCGATATTTTACATAGTCGTGTAGCATTGTCAAATATTTTTGCATTACAGATGCAAGGCGCACATGTGATGGTATGCGGACCAAAAACATTAATTCCTAAATATATTGATAAGTTAGGGGTTAAAGTAGAAAGCAATTTACGAAAAGCATTAAACTGGTGTGATGTGGCAAATATGCTACGTGTTCAAAATGAAAGAATGGATATTAGTTATTTTCCTTCAACAAGAGAATACACACAACAGTTTGGAGTTAACAAAGAATTATTGGATTCCTTGGATAAAGAAATAACCATTATGCATCCAGGGCCAATAAATCGTGGTGTGGAGATTACGAGCGATGTGGCAGATTCTAAACAGTCAATAATATTAGAGCAAGTACAAAATGGTGTTGCTATTAGAATGGCTGTCATCTATCTATTAGCATCAAAAATAAAGCAATAAATTATGATACTAGATCAAGACGGAAACATTTCTATTATAACTCAGGAAAAAGCAACTATAATAGAATTGGTAAAAAAAATTAATGATACCTATTATAAGTTAAAAAATGATAATATTATTGTTAATTTAACCAGTCTAAGTAAATTAAGATTAGGTGAAGTAAGTGAGTTTTTAGAACTTTCAAATAGACATAGAGACGCAAATCACTCGTTTGTTATAGTTTCTGATGGTATTAGCACAGATGATGATACCCCTGATGAAATCATAGTGGTTCCTACGATGCAAGAAGCTTATGATATTATTGAAATGGAAGAGATAGAAAGGGATTTAGGATTTTAATGTTTATTCGTTAGTCGTTTAGTTGTTTAGCTGATCCGACTTAACGACTAAATAACAAACAAAAAGCATTTAATGAAACTTACTATTTTAGGTTGCTACAGTGCAACGCCAAGAGTATTGACAAACCCAACATCACAGGTCTTAGAAATTAAGCCTGCCAGTCCAAAAAAATGATCTCCATGCAA
>CAXBHA010000564.1:0-2571 GCA_963974955.1 uncultured Yeosuana sp.
TCCTTTTCATTAATCATTCCCTGTTTTAACATATCAACAGCAATTTTAACCATTGCAGCCCCCGTACGTTTACCATTTCTGGTTTGTAATATCCAAAGTTTACCATCTTGCATAGTAAACTCCATGTCTTGCATATCTCTGTAGTGATTTTCTAACTTTTCTTGGTAACCATTTAATTCATTATAAATCTTAGGCATTAATTCCTCTAGAGAAGGATAGTTTGTAACTCTATCATCTTCATCTACTTTAGCTAATTCTGCCCAACGAAGAGACCCTAATTTAGTTATTTGTTGTGGTGTTCTAGTTCCTGCAACCACATCTTCACCTTGAGCATCTATTAAATATTCGCCATTAAACAAATCTTCACCAGTTCCGGCATCGCGAGTAAAACAAACCCCAGTACCAGAATTATTACCCATATTTCCATATACCATGGCCTGAACATTGACTGCTGTTCCCCAATCAGACGGATATCCATTCATATTTCTGTAATAAACCGCTCTGTCTCCATTCCAACTGTTAAATACTGCTACTACCGCCCCCCAAAGTTGATCCCAAGGATTCGTTGGAAAATCGTGTCCTGTACGTTTTTTAACAGCCTCTTTAAAATCATAAACTAAATCTTTTAAATCCTGAACAGTAAATTGGGTATCCAATTTAATATCTCGTTTATGTTTAAGAGCTTCCATGATTTCTTCAAAAGGATCAATATCGTCTTTCGATTCTGGTTTCATGCCCAAAACAACATCGCCATACATTTGAATAAATCGTCTATAAGAATCCCATGCAAAACGTTCATTATTGGTTTTTTTAGCCAATCCAACGACAACTTCATCATTTAAACCGAGATTTAAAACAGTATCCATCATACCTGGCATAGAAACTCTGGCACCAGAACGAACGGAAACCAACAATGGATTTTCTTTGTCTCCAAATTTGGTACCCATTATAGTTTCGATATTTTCGATAGATTTTTGTACTTCTGGTAGTATCATTTCCACAACAGCATCTTGACCAAGAAGATTATATTCTGTACAGACTTCAGTAGTAACTGTGAAACCAGGAGGAACCGGTATTCCAATTAAACTCATTTCAGCTAGGTTTGCTCCTTTACCTCCCAATAGGTTTTTCATCTTGCTATTACCATCAGCCGATTTATTACCGAATTTATAAACTCTCGTTTTCACCGATTCTAAAGTTTCCATATTCTTATGTTTTATGACTTTTTTTGAGTTTTCAATGTTAACAAAATTAGATAGTATAAAGGTTCTATTCAATGACATAAATCATATAATGAAAATTTTATTTATTGAAATTTGAGGTATTTCGAGATGCTTATAATCTTGGCTTATAATTTATGTGATTCCTTTTTTTTAAGTTGCACTGTTAAATCCTTTTTATTTGCTATTTTGCACGACGCTAAACTTTTTAATACATTATGACCAAGATTACAAGAATTTTTGATATACCCCAATATCAACTTGAAACATATCATTTGGATAAAGCTTTGACCACTAAATATAATGGTGAATGGACATCCATTTCATCTCAAGAGTACATCAGCCAAACTAATGCTGTTAGTAGAGGCTTACTTCGATTAGGTGTACAGCCAAATGATAAGATTGCCGTTATTTCAAGCACGAACAGAACCGAATGGAGTGTCTTGGATATTGGCATTTTGCAAATTGGAGCCCAAAATGTTCCTATTTATCCCACTATTGCCAAAGAAGACTATGAGTATATATTAAACCATTCCGAATCCATTTACTGTTTTGTTTCGGATGTTGAGATCTTAAAAAAACTCAACCCTATTAAATCGAACACTAAACTGAAAGAAGTTTACACGTTTGATGACGTTGCTGGCGAACATAATTGGAAAGAAGTAGTAAGTTTAGGAGAAGATGAAAGCAATCAAAATGTTGTAAATGAAAGAAAGCAAAACGTAAAGCCCAATGATTTGGCCACCATAATTTATACCTCAGGTACTACAGGGCAACCCAAAGGTGTCATGCTTTCTCATAATAATTTAATATCAAACGTGCTCGATAGCGAAAAGCGCGTTCCATTTGAATATGGAAAATCAAAAGCATTAAGTTTTTTGCCTATTTGCCATGTTTTTGAACGTATGATATTGTACCTCTATCAATATTGTGGTGTCAGTATTTATTTTGCTGAATCTATCGATAAAATGAGCGATAATATTAAAGAAATAAAACCAAATGTAATGACAGCGGTTCCGAGGCTTTATGAAAAAGTATATGATAAAATTGTAGAAAAGGGAGCTAATTTAACCGGTATTAAACGCGCTTTATTCTTTTGGGCCATCGATTTAGGTTTAAGGTACGAACCTTACGGGCAAAATGGTTTTTGGTATGAATTACAATTAAAATTAGCTAGAAAATTAATTTTTAGTAAATGGAAAGAAGGTCTTGGAGGTAATTTGGATCTAATGGTTTCTGGAAGTGCCGCACTACAACCCAGATTAACCCGAACATTTGCGGCCGCAGAAATGCCTATTATGGAAGGTTATGGATTAACAGAAACCTCGCCCGTTATATCTGTTAATGATAT
>CAXBHA010000565.1:0-2559 GCA_963974955.1 uncultured Yeosuana sp.
GTTTTGCGGCATATAATAGTTTTAAATCGGGAACAGAACTCATTGCAGTTCCATACCCAAAAACCGACTTAGATATTGAAACCACCACTTTTAGAGACAAACTACAACCGGGAACCGACGAAACTTGGAATTTTAAAATTAAAGGGCCACAAGGTGATAAAGTGTCCGCCGAATTATTAGCAAGTATGTACGATGCCTCCTTAAACCAGTTTAAACCACACACTTGGGATTTTAGCCCCATACAAAATCCTATTTATTATTCATATTACCAAAGCAATGCTAACAACAGTTTTGGCACACGCAACTTTAGAGTTTATAATATTCAAAATATTGCTGATTATTCACAACAACAATATGACCAACTCAATTGGTTTGGGTTTTATTTTGGAAACCGAAACATTATGGTTAGAAATTTGTATAAGTCTAAAGTTCCGGCTCCAGCCAGTCCAGAAATGATTGAAATAGTTGAAGAAGATGTGGAATCAATAGCGTTCATGAAAGTTAGCAATTTAGATGAAGTGGTTACAGTGGGTTATGGTAAAGAAAAAGATTTAAGTAAAGTAGAAAAACCAAATTTCGATACCGTTCAAATTAGAAAAAACCTGCAAGAAACGGCGTTTTTCTTTCCGCAATTACAAACCGATACAGATGGTAATGTAAGTTTCAGTTTCACCACACCCGAAGCCTTAACCCAGTGGAAATTACAATTATTGGCACATACCAAAACCTTAGAAAGTGCTACGAAAACCTTAACAACCTTTACCCAAAAAGAGTTGATGGTTATCCCGAATGCACCACGATTTTTACGTCAAAGTGATCAAATAACCATCAGTGCCAAAATAACCAACCTAACAGACAAACAACTTTCCGGACAAGCTATTTTAGTTTTAACCGATGCCATTTCTGGAAAAGATATTTCCAGAAAGTTGCTCAGTCCTCCCCCTTCGGGGGAGATAGAGGGGGCTTTCGCAGCGCCCTCAAAAGGCAACACGCAAGTATCTTGGAGTTTAACCATTCCAGATAATGTAGATGCAATTCAATATAAAGTAATAGCAAAATCGGGAGACTTTAGCGATGGCGAACAAAACGCCTTACCTGTTTTAAGTAACCGCATGCTAGTAACCGAAACATTACCCATGTGGATTCGCAATAACGAAACCAGAACGTTCACTTTGGATAAGTTAAAAAACACTTCGACTGCGCTAAGTGCAGGCTCTTCAACAACCCTTAAAAACCACAAATTGACGTTGGAAATAACCTCCAACCCGGCATGGTATGCAGTACAAGCACTGCCCTACTTAATGGAATATCCGTATGAGTGTAACGAGCAAACCTTCTCACGTTTTTATGCGAATGCGTTGGCGAGTCATATAGCGAATTCAAATCCAAGAATTCAGGAAGTGTTTAATCAGTGGAAAATTCAAGATGTTCATATTTCTAATCTAGAAAAGAATGAGGAATTAAAATCCATACTCATTCAAGAAACACCATGGTTACGAGATGCACAAAGTGAAACTGAACAGAAAAAACGTATTGCCCTATTGTTCGATTTAAATAAAATGAACAACGAATTGCAATCGGCTAAACGTAAACTTGAGAATAACCAAATGGGTTCTGGAGCTTGGGCATGGTTTAATGGTGGACGAGAAAACCGATACATTACGCAACATATTATTACTGGTTTTGGTCATTTAAAGCAGCTGAATGCCATTTCGACAGAGCAAGGAACGAGCGACAAGAAATCTTATAATCAAATGATAGAAAAAGCAATCAAGTATTTAGATGAAGAATTCATTCAAGAATACAAAGACATTAGAAAATACGATGTGAAAATTGATTTAACAAAAGACCATTTAAGCTATGCACAATTGCATTATTTATATATGCGAAGCTTTTATCCTGATATAAAAAAATCGAAAGAAGCTGAAGATATTACCAACTATTATCAAACACAAATTCAGAAGTATTGGGTATCGCGTTCATTATACGCCAAAGGATTAATGGCTTTAGTGGTTGATAGAATGGGAGACCAATCAACGTCGGCAAAAATTTTAAAATCGTTAAAAGAACATAGCATTACTTCAAATGAATTGGGCATGTATTGGAAAGAAAACACCAATTCTTGGTATTGGTATCAAGCACCTATTGAAACACAAGCTCTTTTAATTGAAGCGTTTGCTGAAATTGAAAACGACACAAAAACTATCGATAATTTAAAAATATGGTTACTTAAAAACAAGCAAACCAACCAATGGAAAACGACTAAGGCAACTACCGAAGCGGTTTACGCCTTATTGCTTCAAGGAAGTGATTGGCTACCTGTAACCGATGCTGTTGAAGTTTTGGTTGGCGGTAAAAAAATAGCCCCTTCAAAACTAGAAAACGTAAAAGTGGAAGCGGGAACAGGTTATTTTAAAACATCATGGTCTTCGCCTGAAATTAAACCCGAAATGACAGAAGTTACGCTAACAAAAAAAGGCGATGGCATAGCCTGGGGAAGTTTATACTGGCAATATTTTGAAGATTTGGACAAGATTACTTCGGCTGAAACTCCGCTTA